>CAYFRE010000007.1:22647-37185 GCA_964345455.1 uncultured Syntrophomonadaceae bacterium
ACCCGCTGATCAAGGAGATCTGCTGGTTCTGGGAGGACCGCCTCAAGGAGCTGCCCGACGGCACGCTGGTCGCACCCGACGGCTGGTCGCCCGAGCACGGTCCGCGCGAGGACGGCGTCATGTACGACCAGCAGATCATCTGGGACCTGTTCCAGAACTACCTCGACTGCGCCCGCGCGCTCGACGTCGACGAGGAGTACCAGACGACCATCGCCGACATGCAGTCCCGCCTCGCGCCGAACAAGATCGGCAGCTGGACAAGCATGGGAAGACAGCCGGCCATCGGGTTGATCTTGTTTTTCTGCATAAATTCCATCATCGCCTGGTTCTGCTTCTCTTTGTCGTTCTTGTATTTTAGCTGGATCCTCTTCATCTCCGGGTTCAGTTCCTGCATCCTTTTGTTCGATTGAAGCTGCTTGTTATTCAAGGGATACGTAACCAGCTTCAGCAGGACCGTCAGAATGACTATGGCCGCCCCGAAATTAGGAACTACGTTATAGATAAAACCCAGGATCTTGCTGAAAAACTGAGCTATAGCTTCTGTCATTTATTTTCCTCCTACGCATCTTTGCCAGATCTATCTTACCGGATCATATCCACCCGGATGAAATGGATGGCATTTCAGGAGTCTTCGTATCCCGAGCAAGCTCCCCCGGATTACCCCATATTTTAACACTGCATCATAACAATACTGTGAACATGAAGGATAAAATCTGCAGGTAGCGGCCTTTATAGGCGACAGGTGTTTTTGATAGGCCTTGATCATGATCAAACATGCTTGCACCGCCGGTCGCAGCCGGTTTATTTTATCAACATTTTTTGCTTTCGGCATAGACGAATTAACTCCTCACTGGCCTGGGCAAAAGATACGCTCACGGCTGCTTTCCGGGCGACAATTACAAAGTCATACCCTGGTTTGATTCGATCACAAATTTGTCGAAATGCTTCTCCGTAAATTCTTTTAACCCGGTTCCTCCGGACGCTTTTCCCAACTTTTTTACTAATGGAGAAACCGATCCTGATCTCTCCGCTCTGGTTTGGGTAAACATAAAGAACAACCCTGCTGGATACCAGGGCCCGGCCACGCCGGTATACCCTTTTGTATTCCCAGTTCTTCTTAAGGCGCTTCATCCTCATCCCGGAGTCTCATGCACTCAGTTTTCTGCGCCGGCGCAGCCGCCTTCTTTTAATGACCGCACGTCCGGCAGTGGTGCTCATCCTCTTGAGAAAGCCATGCTTTCTTTTTCTTCTTCTGCACTTGGGCTGATATGTCCTTTTCATAATCTTTCCTTTCTAACTTTTCTGTTCAGAATATAAAAAAAGTATACCTTAAAAAATTTGATAATGTCAAGATAACCCGGCTTTATCTGCGCTTTAATAACCATCGCGCCAATATCTGACGATTGCAGTGGAAAAAAAGATCTGATAATATATTATCTGCCGTTGCTATTATGGATCAACGGCAGGCCGACTTATCCACAGGTAGTTGTTGAAAAATAATCCTCATTGTGTATAACCTCGGCGCTCCTTCTTACCAATCAGCAGGGAGGTTATTGTTTTGCCCGGCAATCTTTCCAAACTCTGGTCAGTAATCCTTGCTGAGATAAGTAAGGAACTCAGCAAGCCAAGCTTTGAAACCTGGTTTGCTTCTACCCGTCCAGTATCGTTAAAAGAACAGCAACTTATTGTAGCGGTCCCAAACGATTTTACCAGAGAGTGGATTCAAAGCAGGTATAAAGATATTATTATCAAAAAAATCAACAGTATCACCTCGAGCAACTACGATGTCGACTTCGTTGTTTCTGCAGATTTTGTTGACCCTGACAGAGCTGATTACCCGGTTGAAGTACCGGCAGCAGTTAAAAACATGGCCGACTCCGGTAAAAAAATATCTTTGTTCAACCCGCGATATACTTTTGACAGTTTTGTGGTCGGCCCTTGCAACCGTCTTTCCCACGCAGCATCCCTGGCTGTGGCAGAAACGCCTTCAAAGGCATATAATCCTTTTTTTATTTATGGTGGGGTCGGGCTGGGAAAAACACATCTTCTGCATGCCATCGGTCAGTATATTTTAAATCACCACGGTTTGGACAGTATCCTCTACTGCTCATCTGAAAAGTTTACCAATGATTTTATCAATGCCATCCGTGACAACAAGACCGCTGAATTTCGCCGCAAATACCGTAACATTGATGTATTACTAATTGATGACATCCAGTTTCTGGCCGGCAAAGAACAAACCCAGGAAGAATTTTTTCATACTTTCAACACCCTCCATAATCTTAACCGCCAGATCGTGGTCTCCAGTGACCGGCCGCCAAAAGAGATCCCCACTCTTGAAGATCGTCTCCGTTCCCGCTTCGAATGGGGCTTGATTACCGATATCCAATCACCGGATCTGGAGACCAGGATTGCGATCTTAAGGAAAAAATCTATTTTGGAAGGCCTCGACATTTCAAACGAGGTTATTCATTATATTGCCTCCAAAATAGAAAATAATATCCGTGAACTTGAAGGCGCTTTGATCAGAATCGTGGCTTTTGCCTCTCTTTCCAAATCTGAAATAACCCTGGAGTTGACAGATGAAGCCCTGAAAAACATTTTGTTTACCACAAAAAAACAGATATCATTGGAGCAAATTATTAAATTTACTGCCGAGCATTTTCATCTATCATCCGGTGACCTGCGGGGTAAAAAAAGAACCCGGGATATTGCCTTTGCCCGCCAGGTTGCCATGTACCTGTCACGTGATTTAACTGATCTTTCCCTTCCTAAAATTGGCGGAGAATTTGGAGGGCGGGATCATACCACCGTTTTGCATGCTGTCAGGAAAATAGAGTCTTTGATTCAGGGAGATAGTAAAGAAAAAATGAAGGTGGATTTTATAAAAAATGAGCTTGTTAAAAGTATCTGATCAATTTGTGGACAAGTTGTGTTCAGATCTTTTCCCACTAATTTTATTGTTAATATCCAGATGTTTGTCCACATCTGAAGTGAATAAGTATCCCTTTAATTGTTATATTCTTTTTTAGTTTTACACAGAATTCACATACATTAATATGACTGTTATTTTTATATATATTAAGATATAGTACTGCATTAAAAATAAAATTCAAAGGCGGGTGTTTTTGTTGTCCATCTTTCTGTCAAGAGAGATCCTGAACCGTTCTTTAGAAATAGTGGAAAAGGCTTTACCCAGACAATCAACAATCCAATCTCTCCAAAACATCCATTTTGAGAGCGACTCCCAGACCATCACTCTTTCTACTACAAATCTTGAGCTTCAGATCAAGGTTTCTCTGCCCTATGAGGGAGACAATCCCGGTAAGGTTTTGCTTCCATCAAAAATAACAGAAATTGTCCGTTTTCTACCTTCATCAGAGATCCGTTTCGATTTGAACCTTGATAATTACCAGATTGATCTGATCAGCGGGAAAGCAAAATATAATTTGTTTGGTGCCGATCCGGAAGACTTTCCTTCGGTGAAGAAGATTTTACCGGAAAACAAAGAAGGAATCACCATGGATCCGGCAGAGCTTGGTCAGATCCTGAAAATGGTTATCTTTGCAGCATCCACCGAAGAGACCAGGCCGGCATTTAACGGTGTTCTTTTTGAATTCAATAATAACAGTTGGAATTTGATTTGTTCGGACACCTACCGCCTGGTGGTCAAAAATATCTCTGATGATAGCTGGAACTTTACCGCTAAACGTTGCCTTGTGCCGGCGAAGGCGCTGCGCGAACTTTTAAAAATTCTCGACCAGAGTGCGGAAAAATTAGTGCTTTTCTCCGACAACGAGCAGCTTATCTTTGATCTGGGATCGGTTTATTTTGCCGCCAGGCTGCTCAATGAAAAATACCCCGATATCAGCTCGGTTATTCCGGATCGTTATTCCACCAGGATTACGATCAATCTGAGCGAGATGGAAGATACTATCGGGCGGGCAGCACTGCTGGCCGAAGGACCCAACAACGCAATTCACCTCTCCGTCGGTAACGAATCCCTGACGGTGCGGGTTTCTTCACAGATCGGGCGGATGGAAGAGAAGCTCTCTGTTAAATACGAGGGAGAAGATGTTGATCTCTATATAAATTCCCGTTTTGTCATGGATGTTCTGAAGGCTGCTCCTGCAGAGGAGATAGTTGTAGATTTTCATGGGAAAACTGGCCCTGTAATTTTCCGCCTGCCGGAGGATGAAAGCTATCTTTACCTTGTGCTGCCTATTAAAATGGATTGATATTATGGAGTAAAGATCGTGAATTTAGCGTCGCTTCTTCTTATTAATTTTCGAAACTACGGCCACCAGGAACTGGTATTTCATCCCGGCATAAATATATTCTGTGGAAGGAATGCTCAGGGAAAAACCAATCTACTGGAGGCGGTATATTATCTTTCAGTCTCCCGCTCCTTTCGCACCAGCCGGGAGTCTGATCTGATTCGCTTTGGAAGCGAATATTTTTATCTTAAAGGTACTTTCCTAATCCGGGAAGGAAGCTGCCTGACCGAGATAGGCTACCGTCAGCCGCATCACTTGCAAATCAAGATAAACGGAAAAATGTTCAGGAGAAGAGACTATATTTACCGGCATCCGGTGGTGATCTTTGCTCCGGATGATCTTTTTCTGGTTAAAGAAGGCCCATCCGTGCGCCGCCGTTTTCTCGATATGGAGGGTTCCCGCCTGAAACCGCTTTATTACAGCATGCTGCGCGATTACCACCGTGTTTTGCGGCAGCGCAACCGGATATTGAAGGAGAAGCGGGGCAGCCGATTCTTTGATTTTTCAATAATGAAGCCCTGGGAGCAAGCGCTAGTAGAAAAGGGCAGCTGGATTGTTAAAGTGAGAATTCAATTATTGGAAAGTCTGGAGGCACTGGCCCAATCTCACCTTACCTCTCTTACTGCAGACATTGAAAAACTTTCGTTGCGCTATATATCAACCATAAATTTTGGAGGAGATGCGGGGCTGGTGGAGAGTTCCTTTAAAAAACAGTTGGAAGGAGCTCGATCCGCAGAATTGCGCAAAGGTTCCACCCTGGTTGGACCGCACCTTGATGATTTTGCTGTTTTGATCGACGGGCTTGATGTCCGCAAATTTGGTTCCCAGGGACAACAGCGGAGTGCAGTGCTGGCTTTGAAGATGGGGGAGGTGGATCTTTTCAACAGCACCGGAGATGAAAGGGCCATTCTGTTGCTGGATGATGTTTTTTCAGAGTTTGATGAAGAAAGGCGCCGCCAACTTTTTCAGTTCTTAAGTAACAGAGAGGATCAGTCCTTTATTACCACCGCGGTTCCATTGCCGGATTTTGAACGGTATCGGACAAGGAAATCATATTTCTTTACGGTGCGCGGGGGGAAGATTAAGAATGAATGAGCTGGGGCAGATTATTGAGCAGGTGCTGCGCAAACGAAAAATGTGGCGCCAATATCAACAATATCTTATAATAGATCAATGGGATCAGCTTGTCGGTAAAGAGATAGCCGCAGTAACCAGCGTCCGGTGCCTGCAAAGGCAGGTGCTCCGGGTTCTGGTGAGCGATTCTACCTGGGCCTATCACCTCACACTGCTGAAGCCGGAATTGATTGAAAAGTTAAATAAGCATGCCGGAGAAACCCTGGTCCGTGATATATATTTTATGATCGGTCTGGATTAGAAAGATGTAAGATATTCCAGGGATGTGTCTCGTGCTCAATTTTTAGTGAAGATATAAGCAATACTAACTGCAGGAGGAATAACATGTTTTTGCATATCGGTAATTCGCGCATTGTTTTTACAAAAGATCTGATCGGTATTTTTGATATGAAGCTCAAGGACAACCCGATCAATAAGCAGTTTTTGGAGTCGGCCAACGAAAGAGATTTTTATCGTAACAGCAACTTGAAAGTTAACAAATCTTTTATTGTTACAAGCAGGGATGTGTTTTTTTCACCGGTTGTTCCGGCAACTCTGGCCCGAAGGAAAAGCCAAGTTTAAACCCGTTGAAATTGATGATATAATTGACCTGTATGGAGACATGATGGAGGTATGCAATGACGAGGCAGACATCTAACCATAAAGAACATGAATATGGCGCAGCTCAAATCCAGATTCTTGAAGGACTGGAAGCAATTCGACGCCGTCCCGGCATGTATATAGGCTCCACCGGCAGCCCCGGGCTGCATCACCTTGTATTTGAGGTGGTGGATAACAGTATCGATGAAGTGCCGTATGGCTGCAAAAACATTAAAGTATGGATTAATCAAGATAACAGCGTTACCGTGACCGACGACGGACGCGGTATTCCCGTAGAAGAACATCCTCAACAAAAACGGCCGGCAGTAGAGGTGGTCCTGACAACCCTTCATTCCGGGGGTAAATTTGGCAATGAAACTTACAAAGTAGCCGGCGGTCTTCACGGTGTTGGCGTCTCCGTGGTTAACGCCCTCTCGGAATGGCTTGAAGTGGAAATTTATCGTGACGGCAAGATCTACCGGCAGCGTTACGAGAAGGGAAAAAAAATTACCCAATTGAAGGTTATGGGGAAGGCCAAGAGGACCGGAACCAAGATTACTTTCCGGCCCGATTCAACCATTTTTGAGGATATCAATTTTGAAAATGAGATTATCATTCGGCGCTTGCGGGAACTTGCTTTTTTAAACCGGGGCACACGGATAACCTTCAAAGATCTGCGCAGCGAATTTTCCGAGCAGTATCGTTATGATGGCGGGATCAACCAGTATATTGCTTATATCAATCAAGGCAAAGATGTTGTGCCGAAGAAACCGATCTATATTTGCCGCGAGATAAACAGTTTTTTTATCGAGATTTCGCTCCAATACCAGAGCAGTTACAGCGAAATGATTTACACTTATGCAAATAACATTCACACAAAAGAAGGCGGCACCCATGAACAGGGATTCAAGGCTTCTTTGACCCGTTTAATCAACGATTATGCCCGCCGTACAGGATTACTAAAAGAAAACGAAGGCAATTTTAGCGGGGATGATGTCCGCGAAGGATTAACCGCAATCTTGAGTATAAAGATGCACGATCCGCAGTTTGAAGGGCAGACGAAGACGAAGCTGGGCAACTCCGAAATCCGCAGCGCGGTTGATACGGTCTGCTACGAGGGAATGGGAACCTTCCTCGAAGAAAACCCCTCGATAGCCCGCAGGATTGTTGAAAAAGCAATTCGTGCGGCGCGGGCGCGCGAGGCTGCCCGAAAAGCCAGGGAGCTCACCCGCAGGAAAAACGCCCTTGATTTTACCAATTTACCCGGAAAGCTGGCCGATTGCAGCAGCAAAGATCCGGGAGAATGCGAACTTTTCCTGGTGGAAGGTGATTCTGCAGGCGGTTCAGCAAAACAGGGCCGGGACAGGCAAATACAGGCCATTCTTCCCCTGCGCGGTAAAATTCTCAACGTGGAAAAAGCCAGGCTGGACCGGATTCTGGGAAACGAAGAGATCCGCACGATCGTCACTGCTGTCGGAACAGGGATCGGTGAAGATTTTGCCATAGAGAGAGCCCGCTATCAGAAAATTGTGATCATGACCGATGCAGATGTGGACGGTTCACATATCAGGGTGCTTCTGCTGACATTTTTCTATCGTTATCTGCCTGAGCTGATTGAGAGCGGCTTTGTTTACATTGCCCTACCGCCGCTTTACAAGGTGAAAAAGGGTAAAAAAGAGCGCTATCTTTACCGGGATAACGAGTTGGAAAAACTGCTCGATAGCTGGGGTCATAACGGTATCCAGGTACAGCGCTATAAAGGCCTTGGCGAGATGAACCCGGATCAACTGTGGGAGACGACCATGAATCCCGAGACGCGTTTTATCAAGCGGGTTGAGCTAATTGATGCTCAAAAAGCGGATCAAATTTTTTACGTGCTCATGGGCGACAAGGTTGAGCCGCGCCGGAACTTTATTGAAGAAAATGCCAGCATGGTTCGGAACCTGGATATATGAATAACTCCCGTTTTTAAATGATCTCCCGCTGACTATAGCAAGCAGGTTGGTCATTTACAGCCGGGCGGTTTTTTCGCTGGGGAAATTCCAACCCCTGTGAGGTGCATATAATTGTACTATATGGCTATTCCCTATATACTGCTGGCTGCTTTAATCACCGGCTATCTGCTCTACCGCAGCCGCAAAACAGGACAGGTGACGTTCAAAGTAAAGTGTGTGCTGTTCAACAGAGTCAATCTAGACCTGTTGCTTTCAATAATTCTTGTATGCGCTCTCTGCGCCTTTTTTATGTGGTCGGATCTAAAAAAATTCAACGAGCTTGCGTTTGCGGGAGCTGCCGCCGCAAGCAGCCGGTGGGTCTACGGAAGCCGGATTATTTTTTACGTCGTTCTTTCAATCGTTTTTTTAGCCAGGCAGCTGGAACGTCCGGCGCTTCGCGAAAGGGGGATCTCCTCTGCACGCTGGTTCTGGCCCTGGGAACAGATCAGATCTTTTCACTGGAACGGCACGGTGTTACAGTTTAAAATAGGAGCCGCCAAAAAACAGGTTACCGAAACCTGGGCTGTGGTCCCTGAGCAAAAACAGGAGCTGGATCGCCTGTTAAAGCTGAATGTAAAGAAACAGGGGAAAAAAAACAAGAAGAATAAACCGGCAAGGCGATAAAAATCGTCTTCTTTGGATGTGGAGGAAATGAGGGAATCAGATGACCGAAAAAAAACGCATTATACCTGTCAATATTCATGAAGAAGTAAAAATTTCATTTCTTGATTATGCCATGAGCGTGATCGTCAGCCGCGCGCTTCCCGACGTCCGGGACGGGCTCAAACCGGTGCACCGGCGTATCCTTTACGCGATGTCGGAGATGGGATCGACGCCGGAAAAACCACATCGCAAGTCGGCGCGTATTGTCGGGGAAGTGCTTGGGAAATACCATCCCCACGGGGACGTTGCCCTTTACGATACCATGGTTCGGCTGGCACAGGATTTTTCCACCCGCTATCCTCTGGTAGACGGACACGGTAACTTCGGTTCGCTCGATGGTGACGCGGCGGCGGCGATGCGCTATACCGAAGCCCGGCTTTCGCCGGTGGCAATGGAGCTTCTGACCGACCTTCACAAGGAAACGGTAGATTTCCGGCCAAATTTTGATGAAAGCCTTCAGGAGCCGGTGGTCCTTCCCTCGCGCTTTCCCAATTTGCTCGCCAACGGTTCTTCGGGTATCGCCGTGGGTATGGCCACAAACATACCGCCCCACAACCTGGGTGAACTGATTGATGCCTTGAATTGTCTGATCGAGCAGCCCGATATCCCGGTAGAAGGGCTCCAGCGACTGGTTAAAGGGCCTGACTTCCCTACCGGGGGCATGATTGTCGGTTATGAGGGAATTAACAGTGCTTACCGGACCGGCCGCGGGATTATCCGCATGAGAGGGCGGGTCTTTCTGGAAACAATGGATAAAGGGCGCAACCACCTGATTATCAGCGAGCTGCCCTATCAGCAGAATAAAGCCAAACTGGTAGAAAAAATAGCCGATCTGGTCAAGGAGAAGAAGATCGAGGGGATCACCGATCTGAGGGATGAGTCCGATCATTCAGGGGTGCGAATCGTTCTGGAAATTCGGCCGGAATACGATCCTCAGCTGATCATCAATCAGATATATCAATATACCCCGCTGCAGCAAACCTACGGCATCATCATGCTGGCTCTGGTCAACGGAGAGCCGAAAGTTCTCAATTTGAAAGAGATGCTTTGCGGCTATCTTGATCATCAAAAAGAGGTGATTGTACGCCGGACCCGCTTTGATCTGAGCCGCGCGGAAGAGAGGCTCCACATAGTCGAAGGCCTGCGCGCCGCTCTTTCCAGGCTCGATGAAGTCATTGCCTTAATTCGCCGTTCTCCCGATGCCCAGGCCGCCCGCAGCGGATTGATGGAATTGCTCGAGATCACCGAAAAACAGGCTCAGTCGATTCTCGATTTACGGTTGCAGAGATTAACCCAACTTGAACGATCCAAACTTGAAGAAGAACATCGTGAATTATTAAAGAAAATCACATATCTGCGGAGTGTGCTGGCCGATGAAAACCTGGTTCTGGGCATAATTCGGGACGAACTGCAGGAAATTAAGGACAAACATGCTGACGATCGCCGCACCCAGATAGTTGCCGGGGTGGACGAATTCGAGTTGACCGACTTGATCATGGAAGAAGACGTGGTCATCACGATTACCGATCGCGGTTATATCAAGCGGCTGCCGGCAGCAACCTACCGGAGCCAGAGGCGGGGCGGCAAGGGGATCGTGGGGATGCAAACCCGAAAAGATGACCTTGTGGAGCAATGTTATTTTGCTTCAACCCACGATCGGCTTCTCCTTTTCAGCAACCGGGGAAAGGTTTATCGTTTAAATATCTATGAGATTCCGGAATCAAGCCGCCAGTCGAGGGGCACCGCTCTAGTAAACCTGCTGCCGCTGGAGAAGAAAGAATATATTACCTCAACATTGCCCATCAGCGGCTACAGTGAAGAGAAATACCTGCTGACAGTGACCGCCCGTGGATATATCAAAAAGTCGCCGCTGCGGGACTTCAGCCATACCCGGAAAACAGGGTTGATTGCGCTTACCTTGGCCCCGGAGGACGAGCTCATTTCCGTGAAGCTCACCGATGGCGCGGAGGAGATCCTTATCGGGACTGACGAAGGATATTTTATCCGGTTTCGCGAGACCGATGTCCGCCCCATGGGGCGCGTGGTCCGTGGAGTAAAAGGCGTAACGCTGAAGCCGCCGCACAGGGTGGTCGGGGCGGATTTAATCAGGCCGGGTCAGCTTATCTTGATGGCTTCAGCGTCCGGTTTTGGCAAACGAGTGGCTGTGGATGATTTCCGTCCGCAGCACCGCGGCGGCAAGGGACTTATCGGGATGAAAATATCGAATGAGAGCGGTCCGCTGACCGGATTCATGGTCATGAGCGAGGAAGACGAAGATTTTATCATTGTTACCGCCGGAGGACTGGTCATCCGTCAGAAAACGGCGGAGGTTTCTTTGCTGAGCCGCTATGCGCGAGGTGTAACCCTGATCCGCCTTGATGAAGGAGATCGGGTCGTCGATTTGATTGGACTTCCCGTAGAGAGGAATGAATAAAGGGTGCCTTTTTGGCGGAGCGCTTTGCTTTTGCTGATAGCTTTATCGCTCTTGCTATTTTCAGGGTGCAGCCCCGAGGCGGGGCTGAGAGATGAGGAGGCGCTGCCCTTAACCGGTGACATCATCGTCCTGGGCAGCGGTATCGCCGGGTTGACTGCCGCCCTGGAAGCGGCACGGCATGGCGCCTCGGTAATTCTCTGTTATGATGAGCTGCAGGATGACCGCTGGATGTGGGACGATGGAGCCCTCGGAACCGGCGAAGGTTCTAATGCCGGCAGCATTGAAAAGGCTCTGGCCGCTTTTGGGCAAGGAGAGGGAAAAGCATGGCATTATGAACTTCTAGCCCGTAATGCTGACAAAGGCCTGGCCTGGCTGATCCGGGAGACAGGCTTGAAGGTGGTCTCATCAGAACCTCTCAGGCATTTGCCGGAAAACATTTCTTATATCCAGGCACAGCGGCGTCTCCTGGAGACAGCTCTGGGAGAGGGGATCCGCATTGTCGAAGGTGCCGTTGTGGAAGAGCTGCTTATCAGCGACGCAGGCAGAGCTGCCGGAATTGAGTTTATCGATTCTTTCGACGTTCAATATACCGCATATGCACCGGCTGTAATATTGGCAGACGGCGGTTATCTTAATGACCGGGAATGGTTCCAGAAGGTGAACCCGGGGATAACTGTTGCTTCCTGGCGTTGCAGCCGGGAGGGCGACGGGATAAAACTGGCCCGCGCTGCCGGTCTGGATATGGTGAATGAAATGCAATTTTCCTATGTCCTGGCGATTGAAGAAGCGCAAAGCTGGGTGGATGTGGATCCACCACCCGGAACTGTTTTGATTGTTGACGATCAGGTATACCCCTTCCCGCAACAGGCGGACGCCGCCATGGTCGATCAAATATTGAACAGCGCTGCGGAGAGAGGTTACCTGCTTGTTGCAGAGGCCGGGTTGGGACCGGAGCACGAGTTGAACTGGCCCCGTTATTCCGGAGTCGATGCTTTCATGGAGGCCTACCAAATAGAGCTGCCATCGCTGCGCCGCCGGTTCAGCCGGCCTCAAGGAAATTTCTACGGTTGTCCGGTGAAACCGGTTGCGGCATACTGTCTTGGCGGTATTTCTGTGGATGAATCCGGGACAGTGTTGCGCGAGGGCCGGCCGGTAGAGGGTTTATATGCCATCGGGGAGACGGCGGGCGTTCTCAACGGCGCCGCTCTCATGCCCGGTACAGCCCTGACTGAAGCGCTTGTCTGGGGACGCCATGTTGGCGAAGCGGCGGCCCGGTGGGTTCAGGAATAGAGCAACAAATGTAAGGGGTTGAAGGAAAATAGAACGAAGAAAAATCGGGATAACCGATACCACCTTGCGTGACGCCCATCAATCTCTTCTGGCCACGCGAATGCGAATGGAGGAGATGCTCCCCGTGGCCGAGTTGATGGACCGGGTCGGTTATCATTCGCTGGAAGTGTGGGGAGGGGCTACTTTTGACGCCTGCATGCGTTTTCTGGACGAAGACCCCTGGGAAAGACTGCGCCGCCTGCGGCGCGTCTTCCGACGCACCAGGCTGCAGATGCTTTTACGCGGCCAGAACATTGTCGGTTACCGCCACTACGCCGACGACGTGCTGCGGGAGTTTATCAAGCGGGCGGTCGGCAACGGGATCGATATTATCCGTATTTTTGATGCGCTGAATGATCCCCGCAACATGGAGAAGGCCATCTGCTTGGCCAAGGCAGAAGGTGCCCATGTGCAGGCGGCGCTGAGCTATACCATCAGCCCGCTGCATGATATTGTCCACTTTGTCAACCTGGCGGCGGTGTTTAAGAAAATGGATGCAGACTCGCTGTGTATTAAAGACATGGCCGGCCTGCTATCGCCGGCCGATGCTTACGAGCTGGTCCGCCGGCTGAAAGAAGAGGTCGGGCTGCCGGTGCAGCTGCACTGTCACTACACCAGCGGGATGGCCTCGATGGCTTATCTTAAAGGAATCGAAGCGGGTGCCGACGTTGTTGATGCCGCCAGTGCCGCCCTCTCTCTGGGAACAAGCCAGCCTCCCACGGACAGCATTGTGGCCGCCCTGCGGGGGACACCGTATGATACAGGGCTGGATCTGCAGTTGCTGGCCAGGGTCAGTGAACATTTCAAAGAAGCAAGCAGCAGCTATGAGATCCCCCGCGAAGTGATCATGGGTGTGGATACCAATGTCCTCAGGTACCAGATTCCGGGAGGGATGATCTCCAACCTGGCTTCACAGCTGGCGGATCAGGACGCCCTTGACCTTTTGCCGAAGGTGCTTGAAGAGGTCCCCCGCGTCCGGGCCGATCTGGGATATCCTCCCCTGGTGACGCCGAGCAGCCAGATAGTGGGCACGCAGGCAGTGGTCAACGTGGTGTTGGGGGAACGCTACAAGATGGTTTCCACCGAGCTGAAGAATTACCTGCGCGGCCTCTATGGCCGGCCTCCGGGAGCGGTTAACCCTGAAATCTTGAAAAAGGTGTTGGGAGACGAGAAGCCGGTCAACGTCAGACCTGCCGACCTGATTCCTCCTCAACTCCCCGAGGCACGGCGGAAGATTGAGGGGTTTATGACCCGGGAAGAGGACCTCCTTTCTTACGTGATATTCCCCAATGTTGCGCTCGACTTTTTTAAGAGACGCCAGGGGCTGCTCCCTTCACTGCCGCGCCAGAAAGGCCCGGCGGCGGCACGGTCTTCTTCGGCAGAAGCGGAATTAAGCAGCAAAAATCTTTCAAGCGTTGATCAAACCCTGGTCTGGCGGGATAAGGATAATATTGTGTATCCTGTTTAAACGGAAGGCACGCAGGCGGTGCCGGGCACCGTGGCTGAAGTTTTCAATTCCAGTCCGATAAGCTATAATGACACATGTATGGTATGTATAGAGTATGTGGAGCTTTCCGGCCCGCCGGGCCGGGCAGTTGTCATGAATGAAGATAACGGCTGCGCGGGCAGCACGAAGGAGGCGACGATATGAAAAAATATTCCAGCGAAGCAATCCGTAATATTGCTTTGATTTCCCACGGTGGCGCCGGCAAGACCTCTCTTGCCGAGGCTCTTCTTTTTACCAGCGGAGCGGTTAACCGTCTCGGGAACATCGAGTCGGGAACCACAACCACCGATTACGATCCCGATGAGATCAAAAAGCAGGTCACGATTAATGTTGGTCTGGCTCCCCTGGAATGGGGCGAGGTCAAGGTAAATCTCCTGGATACGCCCGGTTACTTTGACTTTATTGGTGACTTGCTGGGGGCATTGCGTGTAGCAGACTGTGCCGCGGTGGTTGTCTGTGCAGTCTCCGGGGTTGAAGTCGGCACCGAGAAGGTCTGGCAATACGCCGACGATTTTAAATTGCCTCGCCTTGTCCTGATCAACAAGCTGGACCGGGAGAACGCTGATTTTACAGGGACCCTGGCCCAGCTGCAGCAGCATTTCGGAACAAAGGTGGTTCCGG
>CAYFRE010000008.1:0-11439 GCA_964345455.1 uncultured Syntrophomonadaceae bacterium
TGAACGGCGTGACCGCCGCTCCGACAATACCCACTCTTTTACTCAATCCAATCATCCTCCTTTACACTTGATTCTTGTCATTCTGAGCTAAGCGAAGAATCTCCGCCAAAACGATGCACTCTCATGCAGCACTTTACCCCGCCAGAGTTGTAGGGGCGACCCATGGGTCACCGCCGGCGTCTTAACGGCAAAATGTTTCGCCTACAAATATTCCCATGTTATTGCTATGAAAATTCTTATTTTTGTGCCCTTGCTTTTCACATCCTGATCAATTCCCGGGCGATGACCAGGCGCTGAATCTCGGAGGTACCCTCGCCGATCTCCATCAGCTTGGCGTCTCTTAGGTAGCGCTCCACGGGATAATCTGTCGTGTAGCCGTAGCCCCCAAAAATCTGGACGGCTTCCAGCGCTGCCCGCACTGCCGTCTCCGAGGCGAAGAGCTTTGCCATGGCCGATTCCCGGGTAAAGGGCAATCCCCGGTCTTTCAGCCAGGCCGCCCGGTAGACAGCCAGGCGGGCCAGCTCGACAGACGTGGCCATGTCGGCAAGCTTGAACCGGATCGCCTGAAACCCGGAGATGGGCCGGCCGAACTGGCGCCGTTCTTTGGCGTAAGCCAGGGCCGCATCGAGGCAGGCCTGGGCAATGCCCACGGAGAGGGCGCCGATGCTGATCCTGCCCCCGTCCAGCACCGCCATGAACTGCTTGAAACCTTCGCTTCGCTTGCCGAGAAGGTTCTCTTGAGGCACGCGCAGATCTTCAAGAACAATCTCGGCCGTATCCGACGCTCTCAGGCCCAGCTTCTTGTACGGAGGAGAGACCTTGAACCCGGGCGTGCCGGTGGGGACGATGAAGGCGCTGATCCCACGTGTGCCCAGGCCGGGCTCGGTCACCGCGGTGATCACGGTAACGTCTGCCCGGGAAGCGTTGGTGATGAAGCACTTGTTCCCGTTGATCACCCACTCGTCCCCATCGAGAACAGCCGTGGTGCGGGTGCCCCCGGCATCGGAGCCGGCTTCGGGCTCGGTCAGGCCGAATGCGGCCAGCATCTCGCCGCGGGCGCAGGGGACCACCCACCGTTTTTTCTGTTCTTCGGTGCCGAAAAGGTAGATCGGGCCGGTGCCGATGGAACAGTGGGCGGCGTAGGTGATCCCGGTGGAGGCGCAGGCGCGGGAGATCTCCTCCACGGCGACGGCGTAAGCAAGGTAGCCGTCGCCGGTGCCCCCGTATGCTTCGCTGAAGGGGAGAGCGAAGAGATCGAGGCGAGCCATTTTCTTGAAAATCTCCGTGGGAAATTTCTCCTCCCGGTCCAGCTCCGCGGCCACCGGGGCCAGCTCTTTCTCAGCAAATTCGCGGACCATCTGTCGGATCAGCCGTTGACCTTCGTTAAGCTGAAATTCCATTAGCAACCTCCTTTCATCAATCGATCAACAACAGGTGTTGGAAGACTGTCTATTCAGTGGCATTGCAACAGTTGTACCAAAACAGACGGCAAATGGTTTGGCGCTCTATCAGGCCGCCTGGAACAATTCAAGGGGTTCGCTGCCGTCAATAATGTCCGTTATAGCAGACAAAAACCGGACGCAATGTACTCCAATGCATACACATTCATAGCCGGCCGGGGGGACAGGGTTGGCGGCCTGGCCAGGGGGACTAGCCGGGGGGACGGGGTTGGTGGTCAACAATAGGCGGGGGTGCCGGGGGCCGGCCTGGATAGCAAATGGCTTTTTTAAATGGATTTATAATCTCGAAGCAGGAAAAAACCAGAGAATGGCGAAATTCTATATAGGACAAAAGTGAAACATGATTTTACTAAATGAAACATTATTCGGTTGCCTGGAGCAGAGCACCTAATTGCAGACTTGTCACCGTATGGCCCGGTCTAGGGAAGGAGAAACGGATCATGGATCAGCTGAATTATTTTTTTTCGCCCAACAGTATTGCAGTTATCGGGGCTTCTCGATCTTCTCACAAAATCGGTCATTCCGTCCTGGAGAATATTGTCCGGTGCGGATTCAAGGGCGAGATATATCCCGTGAACCCGCGTGAAAATGAGATTATGGGTTTGAGCTGCTATCCCGGTATCAAAGAGATCGGCAAAACGGTTGAATTGGCGATCATTGCCCTGCCCTCTGCGCGCTGTCAACAGGCGGTGCAAGAATGCGGCGATGCGGGAGTTAAAGGCATTGTTGTTGTGAGCGCCGGGTTCAATGAAACAGGAGTCGAATGGTTAAAGCTTGAACAGAAGCTGGTCGAAATATGCCGG
Organism: uncultured Syntrophomonadaceae bacterium; assembly: GCA_964345455.1. Lineage (GTDB taxonomy): Bacteria > Bacillota > Dethiobacteria > DTU022 > DTU022 > JAAZIN01. Next base: position 2,264 of record CAYFRE010000008.1, read on the forward strand.
CATTACGGTATGCGCTTGGTCGGTCCAAACTGCGTTGGCCTGATGGATACACATGCCCTCTTGAACGCCTCGTTTGCGGCGGGCTTTCCGAAAAAGGGAAGTATCTCCTTCATCTCCCAGAGCGGGGCCATGTTCATGGCCATCCTTGACTGGAGCTTTACGGCCGGAGTCGGTTTTTCACGCTTTATCAGTTACGGCAATAAAGCCGATCTTGGCGAGATTGAATTTATTAAAAGCTGCGCCGCAGATCCCAATACGAATGTTATTCTCTGTTACTTTGAGGATATCGCCAACGGCGAAGAATTTATTCGTGTGTGCAGCGAGGTGAGTAAAAAGAAACCGCTTATAGTTTTCAAATCCGGCACCAGCGCCTCCGGAACCCTGGCGGCAAGTTCGCATACCGGGGGGCCGGCGGGAAGCAATCGTGCCTATGAAACAGCTTTTCGGCAAAGCGGGGTTATCCGGGCAGAGAACATCAATGATCTGTTCGATCTGGCGAGAGCATTTTCGACCCAGCCGTTACCCCGGAGCAACCGGGTTGCGATTCTCACGAATTCGGGAGGGCCGGCTATTGTGGCCACGGATGCCATTGCCCGGGCTGGCCTGGAGATGGCCGGACTTACACAGGAGACAGTTGATTTATTGCGCGGCAATCTGCCGGCGGAGGCGAATATTCATAATCCCGTGGATCTGCTCGGTGACGCCAAAGCCGAAAGGTTCTCCTTTGCTCTTGAAAAGCTGGTTAACGATCGAAATGTGGACGGTATCATCATCATTGTCGGCCCTTCCGCGGTTACAGAGCCGGAAAAAGTTACCCGGGCCATCCTCGATATTAAGAGAAAATATCCGTCCAAACCGCTCTTTACAGTCTGCCTGGGTGGAAAATCGATGCGGCGCGGCCGGGAAATGCTGGTGAACGGGGAAGTGCCGGCCTTTACCTTTCCCGAATCTGCGGTGAATGCATTTGAAGCCATGGTTAAATATGCCCGCTTCAAAAACAGATTGCCGGCGCCTGCGCTGCGGCTCAGGGAAGAGCAGCCGGTTGATAAAGAGCTCGTTAAGGTAATATTTGCACATGTTCTAGAAGATCGCCGCGCGCTGCTGCTGGGCTGCGAAGCTGCACAGGTCATGGAGGCATACGGTATCCCGGTCAACCGGATCAAACTTGCTTCTTCGGCAGAAGAGGCCTGTGATATCAGCAGGAAAATCGGCTATCCGGTGGCACTGAAAATCTCTTCTCCCGAGATCATTTACAAATCCGATGTTGGAGGGATTGAAATAGGTCTGTACAACCGGGATGAGGTGGGGCAGGCTTACCGGCGGATGATGAAGCGTGTGCAAAAGCGCCGCCCGGAAGCGTTTATTTACGGGATCGAAGTTCAAAAGATGGCTAAAAATGGCGTGGAGGTCATTATAGGGATGTCACGTGACCTCCAATTCGGGCCGCTGATTGCTTTCGGTCTGGGAGGGACCTATGTAAATTTATTGCAGGATGTCTCTTACAGGCTTGCTTCAGCTTTGACCACCCGGCAGGCGATTGAAGAGATGATTGATGAAACCATGGCCGGCGCCCTGTTAAAAGGTTACCGCGGGCAAAAACCGTCGGACATGGACCGGCTGATTGAAACTGTTTACCGTTTTGCCCGGCTGGCGGAAGATTTCTCGGAGATTGCAGAGATGGAAATCAATCCTCTTCGCGTATATTCGCAGGGAGCGGCTGCCCTGGATATCAAAATTTCGCTCGAAGGAGGACCGGAAAGCGATACGCACAGCAGGAAAATCAGAAATTGTGGCGTAATATCTATATAAAATGAAACAATACTTCGCTACATGAAATCTGGAGGCGTGCCATGCTATGCGCTGCAAGTTTATATTCTGCGCTCAAGGAGGGAGTTTGGCCGCCCCATCGAGAATATACTGATTAATCAAAATTCAATGGACGGGGGCAGGATGGCGTATGTCCGGAAGTAATTATCTCGACAGCTTGAAAAAATTGCATAGGAAGGTTTATATTCGAGGTGAACTGGCGGCCGATCCCCTGGAGCACCCGCTGGTCCGTCCGAGCACCAACGCGGTGGCGCAGACATATGAACTGGAGCGGCAGTCTGAACATGAAACGCTGGTCTTTGCCAGATCTCATTTAAGCGGCCGCATGATTAACCGCTTCACCCATATTCACCGCTCTACGGATGATCTGATGAATAAAGTGAAACTGCAGCGCCTTCTGGGGCAGCATACGGGAACCTGCTTCCAGCGCTGCGTGGGTATGGATGCCCTGAATGCGCTGGAGATCACCACTTTTGAAATGGAGCGGGAACTGGGAACGCCCTATCACCAAAGGTTCAACCGCTTTTTGGAGCAGGTTCAGGATGAAAACGCGGTATGTGACGGAGCCATGACCGACCCCAAGGGGGACCGGGGAAAGCGACCTCATGCGCAGGCTGATCCGGATCTTTACTTGCGGGTGGTCAGTGAAAACCGCGAAGGGATCACAGTACGGGGGGCGAAATGCCACCAGACCGGAGCGTTGAACTCGCACTACATTATCGTCATGCCGACCCTGGCGATGAAAGAAGAAGATCGGGATTATGCGGTCTCTTTCGCCATAGAAGCCGATGCGCCGGGGATCGTCTACATTCTGGGAAGGCAGCCTTCGGATACCCGTAAAATGGAACCCCTTTCGGCAGACATGGGGAACCTTTATTATGGCGGCCAGGAATGCCTTATTGTTTTTGAAGATGTTTTCGTCCCCTGGGAAAGGGTGTTCATGTGTAAAGAATACCGCTACTCCGGGCGCCTGGTCGAGCGCTTCGCCGGCTATCACCGCCAGAGCTACGGCGGCTGCAAGGCCGGGGTCGGCGATGTCCTCATCGGGGCAACGGCGGCGCTGGCTGAATACCAGGGTGTGGATAAAGCCTCGCATATCAAGGACAAGCTGGTGGAGATGATCCATCTCAATGAGACGCTCTTCTGCTGCGGAATTGCCTGCTCCGCCCGGGGCCGCGCCACCGCTTCGGGGACCTACCTGATTGACCTGCTGCTGGCCAATGTCTGCAAGCTCAACGTAACCCGCTTCCCCTACGAGATTGCCAGGCTGGCCGAGGATATTGCCGGCGGGCTGATTGCCACCCTGCCGTCCCTGGTGGACCTGGAGCATCCGGAAATTGGACCGTTGATGAATAAATATTATCGGGGTATCGCCGGACTGGAGACCGCCTGCCGTCTGAGGATGCTGAGACTGGTAGAGAACCTGACTCTCGGCCCGGCAGCGGCGGCATATCTCACCGAATCTATGCACGGCGCCGGTTCGCCCCAGGCGCAGCGGGTGGTTATCGCCAGGCAGGCCGATCTGGAGCAAAAGAAGAAGCTGGCCAGGAAATTGGCCGGGATTGATCAAGACAACCAGGCCTGATCTTGAGGAAAATAAAAATGCTGGGAGGAAATTACATGGAGAAGAAGTTGTACCCGGTCAAGATCACGATTATTGATAAGAAAGGAAGCTGCGATCTGGGACATGAAGTAGGCGAATCCTGGATTGTCGATTTGAAAACTCCGCCGGGAATTTGCTGCGAAGCCTTCCACACTCTCTGGTCAACGATCACCGTTTTTCGTGTGGGCGGCTCCCATCCATGGGATGAGCAACCGGGTGTGGCCACGATAGCCTGTCCGGACCATAAGAACACAATTATTTTCGAGGTCAGGCGTTTGGATGAGCAACCGTAAAAGAGATTGGCTTTAAAAACAGGTCAACAAGAGGTGCATTGCTTTTGCAAAAGATAAATCTGCCCGAGAATCGTTACCCTGAGGCGTATATGTTTCTTCAACCGACCCGACCTGTTCTGGTCACGACATTGGATGAAGACGGCGTCACGCATGTAGCCCCGTTCAGCTGGATAATTCCACTCTCTACAGATCCGCCGCTGGTGGGCCTGGCCCTGTTGACAAAACCGCGGAAGCAGCATACCCTGGAAAACATTGAGCGCTCCGGTGAATTCGCCGTAAATATTCCGGGGTTGGAGCTGGCGGAACAGCTGGTACAGTGTTCATACAAGGTAAAACCGGGGGTAAAAAAACTAAAACTGGCGGGTTTTACCGCTATTCCGGCAAGCAAAATAGAGCCATGCTTGATTGGAGAATGCCGGGCCCACCTTGAATGCAGTGTTCTCTCCGCGCAGGAAACCGGCGATCATACTCTGATCATCGGGAAAATCAATCACGTCACTTACCAGGAAAAGGCATATACAGCCGGTTTGATGTTAAACCTGAAAGAGTTTACACCATGTCTGCACCTGGATAATTATTCAAGCAAGGACGGCCAGGCGCACCTGTTTTTATTGCCGGGCGGGCTCTCCCTGGCCGAGGTTCCTTTTACCGAAAGATAGTGCGAACCGGAAAGGTTAAAGGTTCCAGGGAAATAAAATAGCAGCCATAAACCAGGCCAAATCAATCTATTTCTAACAGGAAAAATAGAAGGCCATGGTGAAGTATTCGAAAGCAGAAAGTGAAACGAAATACTGCGGTATAAAACCAAGTTCATCAGTATGGAGGACAAACGTGAAACCGGATTATTCAATCAGGGTTTTAACGAGAACTGCCGAGATATTGGACTGCTTTAGTGCAATGGAACCGGAAAAGTCGCTTACCGGCCTGGCCAGTGAAACCGGCTTACATAAAAGCACCGTCTATCGAATCCTTGAGACCCTGGAGGGGTTAAATTGGGTCAGGCGGGAAGCAAAAAGCGGTTTATACCGTCTTGGTGTCGGTATTTTTGAGCTGGGCAGCCGCGCTGTTTGCGGTCTCAATTTTTACAATGTCAGCCGCTCCTATATGGATGATCTTGTGAATCTTACCGGCCAGTCGGTACATCTGGTTGTTCACGACAACGGTGAGGCGCTATATCTAAATAAAATTGAAAAGCCCGGTGCTTTTATTACGCAACCCTCCAACGTGGGATATCGCCTGCCGATGCACTGTACTGCTGTGGGGAAAGTATTGATGGCCTTCATGAGCAAAAAGGAGGTTGAAGCGATTATACAGAAAAAGGGATTGCCTCGTTTTACCGAAAATACGATTGTGGAGAAGGACGATTTGCTCCGGGCCTTATCGGAAATCAGGAGCAAAGGATATGCCCTGGATGATGAAGAGATAAAAGTGGGATTGCGTTGTATTGCGGCGCCGATAAAAGGACATACCGGAAATGTTGTGGCGACAATCAGCGTCAGCGGGTTGACTTCATTTTTTAACGATGAAAAGCTGCCCGAGTTGACCAAGGGTGTAACGGGCACAGCACGCAAGATCTCCGGTGAACTGGGTTGCCCCAATCACATGCTTTAAAAAATTTTCGGTCATCTTTAAAACCAGGTTTCACACTACAAAACATGGTGTTGTTGAAAGGAGTCACCGATGAAAAAATACATTATGGGGAATGAAGCCATGGCCATGGGCGCCCTGGAAGCGGGGGTCAGGGTGGTGACGGGATATCCCGGCACGCCGGCAACTGAAATAGTTGATTACTGCCTCCCCGGGGAGCAAGTTTATGTGGAATGGTCCGTTAATGAGAAGGTTGCCCTGGAGATGGCCATGGGGGCTTCGTTGTGCAACATGCGCGCGATGGCTGTGATGAAGCACAACGGCACAAACTATGCCACCGATTTTATCATGCATCTCAACTTTACCGGGGTCCGGGCGGGCATGGTCCTGGTATCCGCCGATGACCCCGGCGCCAATTCTTCACAGAATGAAGAAGACACCCGGATCCTGATTCATACGTATGGGCACCTGCCTCTATTTGATCCGGCCACCCCGGAAGAAGCAAAGGCGATGATCAGGGAAGCCTTTGAATTGTCGGAAAAAACCGGTTCATGTTTTGTGCTGCGGCCGGTAATGCGGATCTGCCATTCGCGCTCGATCATCGAAGCCGGCACACCGGTAGATATTGTGCAGACACCGGTTTTTGAAAACGATCGTTCAAGATTTGTCATGAGCGCTGTCAGCGAGCCGAAGGCGGGCGGGTTGATGCGCCCCATGTGGAGACATCGCCTGCTCAACGAGAAGCAGGCTGAATTTACGCGCTATGCGGAAGAAAGCAGATTTAACACCATTGAACAGGGAGAAGGGCGTACCGGCCTGGTTGGATGCGGGATCGGCTACACCTGTATTAAAGAAGCCGAGGCGCTTCTTGACCGGAAATTCCCGGTATTGAAATTGGGCACCCTCCCGCTGCCGCGGGAGAAGGTGATCTCATATATCCGCGATCTTGATGTGGTGATTGTATTTGAAGAGGTTGAGCCGGTGGTCGAACGGATGCTGAAACAGATTTGCCATGAAGAAGGGCTGGCGGCAAAGATCTTGGGCCGCGAACGCTACCTTCCCGCTGAAGGGGAACTGACTCCGGAAATGGTCATCGAGGCGCTGCAGAAGCAGGGCCTGGTTGAAAGTAGAGGAACCGGGGTCTCCGTGCCGCAAACCGGCGCTCCCGTTCGCACCAGGACTCAGTGTATCGGTTGTCCTCACCGTGGTTTGCTGAGCGCGCTGAAGCAGGTTGCGCGTAAAAAGAAAGCCGTGGTTACCGGCGATATCGGCTGTTATGATGCCGGGAGCTTTCCTCCCATAGAGCTGCAGTCAACCATATTCTGCATGGGTTCATCTATTCCCATGGCCTCGGGTATAGCCAAGACAGGAATTGAGCGTCCCGTAATGGCGGTTATCGGCGATTCAACCTTCTTTCACAATGGCCTGCTCGGACTGGTCAATGCTGTAAATAACCGTTCCAACATTACGGTAATTCTTTGTGATAACGCCACTACGGCGATGACCGGTTTCCAACCGCACCCCGGAAGTGGAATGAACATTTACAAAGAGGAGATCCCGGGTCTCTCTCCTGAAAAGATCGGCGAGGCGCTCGGTATAAAGACCCGGGTAGTCAATCCCTACCTGATGGAAGAAACAAAGGCGGCCGTCACTGAGGCCTTGGATGAAGAAGGAGTTTCGCTGGTTATCTCCAGGGCGCCGTGCCTTCTTTTAAGTTCCCGCAAGGGGGAGAAGGCCATATTCACCCCCAGGCCTGTGAAAATGGATCTTGAAAAATGCAACGGCTGCAAGATCTGCCTGAATGACCTGGGTTGCCCGGCCCTTCATTACGTTGCCGAAGAGAAGAAGGTACACGTGGACTTCAACAGCTGTGTGCAGTGCGGCCTCTGTGCCGATATTTGCCGGAGAGGAGCTTTGTCAGTATGAACTTGAATATCATCATCTGCGGTGTCGGCGGCCAGGGGAACCTCTTGGCCGCGGTGGCAATAGCCAATTATGCGATGAAAAAAGGATTCAATGTCGTCGGGACGGAGACTATCGGCGCCGCCCAACGTGGAGGCTCGGTAATCTCGCACCTGCGGATATCCGACGGACCGATCTATTCGCCGATAGTTCCGGACGGAACTGCCGATATCCTGCTGGGCTTTGAACCGGTGGAAGCGCTGCGTCACATCAAGAAACTAAATCCTGAGGGCACCTATATTATCAACGTGGAGAAGGTGCCGACGGTTCTCTGCAACATGGGACTGGACCGGTACCCCGACCTGGAGCAGATTAAAGCGGCGCTGCAGGATGTCTCTCCGAATGGATATGCCATCAATGCTGCCGGAAAGGCGCGTGAACTGGGTGGCGTAATCATGACCAATGTTGTTCTCCTGGGAGCGTTAAACAGTGTTTCAGATTTCTTTGACCGGGATGAATTTATTGAGGTGCTGAAAAGCATCATCTCTCCCAAGGTTTTGGAGAAAAATATGGCAGCTTTCGAAGAAGGGCAGGCCATGATTGCCTCTTAACGGGAGCCGCCCTTCAAAAAGATCACAAATTTGGGCCGGCTCAATTGCAGATGCAGACGAAGAATGCCAACACGATTTAATCAACGAACGTGGCCGGCCCAAAGTTTAACAATTGAGCGAGGGAGATAGGGACATGGATTTTAATCTTAATGAAGAGCAAACAATGGTGCGAGAAGCGGTGCGCGAGTTTGTCCAAAAAGAGGTGGCTCCCCAGGCCATTGAGATGGATCAAAATGGAGCGATTCCTCCGGAGCTGATTCAGAAGATGGCCGGCATGGGTTTTCTTGGCATCCCCATTCCCGAAGAGTACGGCGGAGAGGGCGGCAGTTTTTTAAGTTACATCGTGGCCATTGAAGAACTCAGCCGGGCCTGTGCTTCCACCGGGGTTACCGTGGAGACGCACATCTCCCTGGGGACGGAGCCGATCCTGAACTGGGGAACGGAGGAGCAGAAAAAGAAGTATCTGCCCCGGCTGGCCAGCGGCGAGATGATCGGTTCGTTCGGGCTGACCGAGCCCAACGCCGGGTCGGATGCCGGCGGCATTGAGACGATTGCCGTGGAAGAAGAAGATTGCTGGGTTCTCAACGGATCCAAGATTTTTATCTCCAACTCGGGGCTGGCCGATCTCTGTATTGTCATGGCCATGACCGACAAGAGTAAAGGAACAAAGGGCATCAGCGCCTTTATCGTGGAGACGGCCACGCCCGGTTTTATCGTCGGCAAGCAGGAGGATAAAATGGGAATCCGGGCGTCTAAGACCGCTTCCCTTACCTTTGAAGATTGCCGTGTGCCGAAAGAAAACCTGCTGGGCAAATTGGGGGAAGGTTTCAAGATTGCCCTGCATTCCCTGGACGGCGGGAGAGTGGCCATTGCGGCGCAGGCCCTGGGTATCGCCCAGTGCGCCTATGACCGGGCGCTGGAATATGCCCGGGCGCGGGTCCAGTTTGGCAAACCTATAGCCGGCTTCCAGGCGGTGCAGATGATCCTGGCAGAGATGGCTACAGAGATCAAGGCGGCGCGCATGCTGACCTATCATGCCGCCTGGATGAAGGATCAGGGTGAAAGGATCACCGAAGCCGCCGCGATGGCCAAATATTACGCTTCCGAAGTGGCCATGAAGCAGTCTACGAAAGCGGTCCAGATATTTGGCGGTTACGGGTACATCCGTGAAAACGGGGTTGAGAGATTGATGCGGGATGCCAAGATTACAGAGATCTACGAGGGGACCAATGAGATTCAGAAAATCGTGATCGCCGGGCAGATACTCAGGTAAACCCGGCAGATAGCGAGGAGGGTAATAATCGTGCCAATTAATTTAAGTGCGGGACAGACTTCGATGTCTCCTTCATGCCT
>CAYFRE010000008.1:11449-37120 GCA_964345455.1 uncultured Syntrophomonadaceae bacterium
CAATATACTACCCTTCTTACTGGGAGCTGGAAGAAGAAACAGCCGGAATGATGCAGCAGCTGCTCGGGACTGCAGCTGACATCTTGTTCGTTGCCGGCAGCGCCACCTTTGGCGAAGAGGCCGCATTCAGAAGCATTCTCGATCCGGGAGACCGGGTAGTGGTGATCAATGCCGGGGTATTCGGCCAGGTCGCGGCAGACCTTTTGCGAGCGATCGGCTGTCACCCGGTGGAGGTCAAGGTCCCGGCCGGAACGCCCGTGGACCTGGCAGAGGTGGAAAGGGCGCTTGATTTACCCGGCATCAAGGCCCTGGTTGCCGTGCATATGGAAACAAGCACCGGCACTGTTTATCCGGTCGGTACACTGGCTTCACTGGTCCGCAAACGTGATCTTCTATTTTTTGTGGATGCGATATCTTCCGGGGGAGGGCTCGAGTTCCGCATGGATGAGTGGGGTGTGGATGTAGTTATCACCAGCCCGCAAAAATGCCTGTGCGGACCGCAGGGCATCGCGATTGTAGCTGTAAATGAACGGGCCTGGTCCGCCGCCGCGCGTAAAAAAGAAGTGAATAACTCTCTCTGCCTTGACTTGAACGTATGGAAACGTTACCGGGAAGAAAAAGTGAAAGCGATGTTATCGTCATGGCGTCATGGAAAAAGGGAACCGGTTATCCGGGGACGGGCCAGGCATGAACCGACTCCCTCCGGGCCGTTGATGAGAGGCCTGCACGGTGCCTTGATCGATTATTTCGAAGAAGGCGCCGGTCATGTCCGGAGAAGGAGCGCCGTATCGGCCAAAGCGGTGCGTGAAGCGGTCCGCTTTCTGGGGTTGCGCCTTGTGGTCCATAGTGAAGAGATCGCTTCGCCGCTGGTGACAGCTTTCTACCTGCCAGGCGGTATTTATGAGAAGGACTTTCGGGAAAGAATGCTCTACCGCTGGGGTGTGGCCATCGGGAACGGAGAGATCGGTGATGACAACGTCCGTATCGGGACGATGGGGTTAAGCGCCCAACCGAAATATGTTCTGCCCGCTGTCGCTGCCATGGAAGATGTTCTGGAGAGTTTCGATTACCCTGTCCAGAACGGCGCCGCAGTTGCGGTTTCACAGAAGGTTTACGAAGCGGCGAAAGATATCGATTGGCAGGGTATTTGAAGCAGAAGGGATTGCGATCCAAGTTTCTTTCTTTGTATTTCTAATCTGGTTAAAAGGCGCATCCTTATGTGGGGAGGTAAACGGGTTTGGAAGAGATAAAGAAGAAAAAATATGGTATTCATCCATCAATTCGATGGGTCTGGGAATCCACTTACGGTATTGCCATCTTGTCGCTGTTCTTTTCGTTCGTGATTATTTCATTGATGGCATTGATGTATGGAGTTCAACCATGGAACGTAATAGTAGCCATCTTTGAAGGTGGTTTAAAAGGAAGGCCGGCTCTTGAGGCTACTATTAAAGAGATGGTCCCGCTGGCTCTAGCCGGTCTGGCAGTTTTTTTGCCTTTCCAGGCGGGATTTTTCAATATAGGCGGGCAAGGGCAAATTCAACTTGGCGCCATCGTGGCCATGGCCGTGGTTCTGAATTTTCAGGGCAGTCCCCTGGTCGCTATTCTGCTGGCTCTGCTGGCAGCGGTAGCGGCGGGGATAGTGGCGGCAATCATACCGCTTGTCCTGAAAATAACGCGTGATGCCAGTGAGGTCACCATCGGGATCATGATTAATTTCACCTGTGTCCATTTTGTCTATGCCATGATTACAAGCGTTATGAAAAACCCTGAGAGCTGGTATGGGACAACACACCTGGTTCCGAAAGAATTCAGGCTGCCGGTTATAAATATTGGGGTTAATGTTCATCTGGGAACATTGTTGGCCTTATTGCTGGTGGTACTTGTATTTTGGCTGATGCGGCGGACGACTTACGGAATAAAAGTATCTGCAGTCGGATTCAAGCCCACGGTAGCGGAAGCTACCGGTATTTCAATAAATAAGGTGATCACCGTAGCGGTGTTGGGCGGAGCGGCATTGGCCGGACTTGCCGGGGGGGTACAGGCCCTGGGGGTTTCTTTTAAAGTCGCGGAAGGATGGGCCAAGGATTGGGGCTTCAACGGTATCCCGATCGCTTTTCTGGCCGGAAATAATGTACTGGCGATCATCCCCATATCCTTACTCTTTGCCATTCTTGAAACGGGGGCGCGATATATGCAGGCGATGACCGGAGTGCCGGCAGCGCTGGTCTATGTTTTTCAGGGTTTACCGGTGCTATTCTATGTTGCATTCAACGCCAGGCGGATATTGCATCCCAGGCGGGAGGCATGAGAAAGGTGAAATTAGGTAAAAAGACCCCCGGAACAACCCCTAGCTATCAGAAAGAGGTGAAGGTTCATGAATGAAAATATAATCGCTTTCCTGCTATCATCGTTAAGAGCGGCAACACCTCTGATCTTCTGCGCTTTGAGTGTAATTATAGCCGAAAGATCCGGCGTATTGCATATCGGTGTTGAAGGTGTGATGCTGGCAGGAGCCCTGGCCGGTTTCCTAGGTGCGGTATATACAGGAGAAGTAATCGTCGGCATCCTCGTTACCATGCTGATAGGAATAGTCTGCGGTCTAATCCTGGCCGGATTGACTGTCTATCTTCCTGCAGATCAATGCGTGACCGGAATAGTGTTCAACCTGTTCGCCCTGGGGACAACCAGTTTTATATTCAGGCTGGCGGCTGAAAATAACGCAGCTGTACAGGCGATCATACCGGCGGTGCGGCCCCTGTTTTTAAATCTGTCTCCGTTTACGGTAGCCGCTTTTTTATTGACTGCCGGCCTGTGGTGGTTCATGTTCAAGACCAGCCCGGGACTGAAAATCAGGTCGGTTGGTGAGGGAGCTCATGCCGCCCATGCCTCCGGCATTGACGTGATTAAAGTAAGGATGCTGGTTTTAGTGGGCGCATCGATGCTTTCTGCGCTCGGCGGCGCTGCGCTTTCCATCGGCTGGGTCAGGAGCTATATTGAAAACATTACCCTGGGGCGGGGTTTTATCGCGCTGGCTGCCGCCTATTGCGGCCGCTGGAACCCGCTTCTTGCCACCGCCGCCTGCATTGTTTTTGGCGCCGGTGAAGCGCTCGCTTTCAGGGCACAGGCGGCAGGTTCCGGAAACCCGCATTACTATTTTATGATCCCCTATATCTTAACTACAATCGTGGTGGGGCTGGCAGGTAAAGGCCGCGCCCCTGCCGATGTGTCGAAACCTTATATAAGGAGATGAATTAATTCAACGGTACCTTGGTTGCCGGGGTAACGATCTAAAGGGTCGAACCCGTGAGCCCCCGGTTAAACAAATAAAAATATGATTAAAGGAGCGGGGAGTTATGAACGAGTTAACGGTACTGGGTATCTGCGGCAGTCCCCGTAAGGGGAACAGCGAATATCTACTGCAGCAATCACTGGAGTCGGCAAAAAGCGTCCGGCCGGAGTCTATCAAGACCGTCAGCTATTCATTTCGGGGAAAAAACATGAAGCCCTGTATTGCTTGCGGACGCTGTGCGGAGAAGGGTGAATGTATTCACAAGGATGATTTCGTCGAACTGAATGACCTCTGGCTCGGCGCAGACGTGATTATTTATTCCGTGCCGGTTTACCATATGTCCATTCCGGGCCAGGTGAAATGTTTTATTGACCGCCTGGGTAACAGTATGTTTGGCCGGTATAAGCACCTTTTCCCCGATGGCGAAGACTGTACCCCAAAATTGCTGAAAGTGATCGGGAGCATAGCCCAGGGGATTCACCTGTTTTCCGGCCAGGAGCATACGATAACGGACCTGATCAACCATGCGCTGCTCATGCAATCCATTCCGGTAACCGGGGATATGTGGCAATCATATATCGGTGCCGGCGGTTGGACTTCAAATGTACTGGACCGGCATGCCTTGCAACAGCAGTATGAAGATAATCAATATGACGCGGTGGTTGCCGTCGACGCGGCGCGCGTTGTCGGAAAGCGAGCTGTTGAAATCGGGCTTATGGTCCGGGCGGGTATCCTTGCCTGTAAAGATGAGCTGGTCAAAGATCCCGCCTATAAGCCTCTCCTGGACCGGCTTGGGGTATCCCATTAACAAGAGAGGATTTTATGCCGATGTTTGAGTTGAAGATAGACCGGGATAAGTGTAACGGGTGCGGCCGCTGCCTGACCGCCTGCTCTATCGGGCGTGAGATCTCTGCTGAAAAAAACGGCGCCTCCCGGCTCACCGGTCTGCAGAAAGCTCCACTTCCGCCCCTGCTCTGGATCAGGCAGGGTGCTGACGGTTGCCGGATCGATCTTTGCCGTCATTGTAAAAGGCCGCTCTGCGTTGATGCCTGCGTTGCCGGAGCCATTAGCGTGGAGCCCGGCTCCGGGACGGTGCAAATAGCAACTGAAAAATGCGTCGGCTGCTGGAGCTGTGTCATGGAATGCCCCTTTGCGGCGATTCGCATGGCTGAAGGCGGTAAAGCGGCCAAGTGCAACCGTTGCCTGGCTCTGGGTATGCCTTTGTGCGCTCGCTTCTGCCCGACGGAGGCGCTGCAGGTAGTAAGAAGCGGCTCCCGGCAACGGGAAAGAGCTGCTATCATCGGAAGAGTTAGCCATAGGCGACAGCGAGGTTGAACAGATGAAAAAGTATCTGATCATTGGCGGCAGCACGGCGGGGCTGTCAGCTGCCAAAACAATCAGGAGTCATGACCGGGAAGGCGAAATCACCGTGGTTTCCCGCGAGAAACACTTGCCCTATTCAAAAGTGCTGTTAACTCACTTTATTGCCGGGCATGTCAATAAAGAAAGACTCTACCTGGTGGACGACCGGTATTTCAAGCGGTCCGGAACCAACTTCCTTCCCGGCGCAAATGCGGTGGGCGTAGATCCTGCACAGAAAAAAGTAACATTGGAAAACGGCCAGAAGCTGGACTACGACACTCTGCTGGTGGCAACCGGAGGAACCCCGGCGCAGCCCCCGGATTATGCCCGGGGAAAGCCCTGTGTGGCTGTTTTGCGAACTATTGAAGAGGCGCTTCAGATCAGGCGTCATGCCGGATCCGGTTCCGTGGTTGCGGTAATCGGGGGAGGACCGGTCGGGGTGAAGCTGACCTGTGCCTTGCGCGAAGCGGGCAGTCTTCCCGTTATGATCGTCAGTTCGCCTCACCTTCTATCACGGGCGGCCGATGATGAAGCCGCGATGATTCTCCGGCAGCACATGGCCGGCAGCGGGATTGAGATCAGGACTGGAACCGATCTCTCCGGCCTGGAGCTGCAGCGCTCCGGTTTACCGTCGCTTCTTTTGAGCACCGGAGAAACGCTTGAGTGCAACATGGTTGTTTTCTGCAAAGGAGTTCGTCCCAATACCGGGCTGTTGAGCTCCATGATAGAAATTAAACGCGGTATCAAAGTGGATCAATATATGAGGACAGCATTGCCCGATATTTATGCAGCCGGTGATGCTGCGGAGACATTTGATCTTCTGCGGCGGGATTATCGCGTGGCGGCTACCTGGCCGCATGCCGTGCAGCAGGGACGCCTGGTCGGAATGAATATGTGCGGGTACAAGGCCGCATATGACGGGTCTCTTTCCCGCAATGCCATGGAAGTACTGGGTTTACCCTTTATCTCCATTGGCATATCCCGGACGCCGGCCCGCGAAAACTGGGACCTGAAAATTGAACGGGACAACGGGCGCTACCGGAAGCTGGTTTACCGAGACGGACGGCTGGTCGGGGCCCTGCTTGTTGGGGATGTAGAAGAAGCCGGCATACTGCAGGCGGCCATTCGCCGCGATGCCGGCGTAGAAAGATGCCTGGATAAAGCGACATGTTAATGGGGGTGTAAGAATGAGTGAAAAAGTTATCAGTGTGATCCCGGAACTCTGCACCGGCTGCACCCAGTGCGAGATGATCTGCTCTTTTGTGCACGAGAAGTGTTACTCATCACGGTTGGCCCGGATCAAGGTGGTGCACTTTGAGGATATCGGGCTTGCCGTGCCGGTGACCTGCGCTTACTGTGAAAAACCGGTTTGTGAAGAGGTATGCCCTACCGGGGCGATGAGCAGAAATCCTGAAACCGGCGCCGCAGAGGTAAAGGCAGATCTGTGTATCGGCTGCAAGGAATGCGTCAATGCCTGCCCCTTCGGAGCGATCACGACGCATCCGCGCACCGGTGTGGCCATGCGCTGCGATCTTTGCGGCGGTGACCCCTCCTGTGTCAAGCATTGCCCGGTAAAGGCGCTGAAATTTGAACCGCTGCACCTGGCGGTGAAAAATAAACAGAGAATGCGCGCAGAGGCATTGAATCTGGAGCAAAGATAATTTCAGGAGGTGACAGGAATGTATAACAATACTGGTAATATATTGTATGTGGATTTAAGCGAGAAGAAATGGTGGCGGGAAGCGGTAAAAAAAGAAGAGCTGCAGCGCTACCTGGGAAGCCGCGGCATCAGCGCCCGCATCCTCTGGGATCGGGTCAGGCCCGGGACTGATCCCCTGGGACCTGAGAACGTGCTAATTTTTGGCGCGGGCCTGCTCACCGGAACTGCCGCGCCGAGTTCGGGCCGGACTACGGTGACCTGCCTCAGCCCGGCGACCGGGATCTATGCCAAGACCAACGGAGGCGGTTACTGGGGCGGTGAGTTAAGGTATGCCGGTTTCAGCCATGTAGTCATCCTGGGCCGCTCCGAGAAACCTGTCTACCTGTGGATTGATGACGACAGGATCGAGTTGCGGGATGCCTCACGCTTCTGGGGAATGGATCTGCGGGATACGAATGCGGCGATCAAGCGGGAGCAGGGCGATGAAGATATCAAGGTGGCGGCAATCGGGCCCGGAGGAGAAAACCAGATTCTCTTTGCTTCGATCATGTTTTCGATTAACTGCGCTGCCGGCCGCTGCGGCTCCGGCGCAGTGATGGGCTCGAAAAATCTAAAAGCCGTGGCAGTGCGGGGCAGCGGATCGATTACTCCGGCTCAGCCCGAACAATACCACGAAATAGCGTTAAAGGCTCACAAAGAGTTGTTGGCCGACTCAACGGCGCCGGGCAGGTATCTTTACGGCACCTCCGGAGACCTGGACGGGATCAATGAACTCGGGGTGCTGCCGTCCTACAACTTCAGCCGCAGCAGCTTTGACGGGATCGGCAGGCTTTCGGGAGTAGCCTTGGCTGAAGAAGGATTTCTTAAGCGCCGCCCGGCCTGTTTCGGCTGTGTTATGGCCTGCCACCGTTACTGCACCGTGGAGAAAGGCGCTTTTGCCGGGGCCGCCGCCGGGGGGCCGGAATATGAAACCATTGGATCATTTGGCTCCGGATGCGCCCTGACAGATCCTGCAGCGGTAATCAAGGCCAACGAACTCTGTGACATATACGGTCTCGATACAATCTCCACCGGGGGCGTGATCCAGTGGGCCATGGAATGTTTTGAAAAAGGTGTCATCACCAGGGAGGACCTTGACGGGGAAGAGCTGCGCTGGGGCAACGGCCAGGCCGTTTGCAAGTGGATCAAAAAAATCGCCTTCCGCGAAGGCTTCGGTGATATCCTGGCCCGGGGCACGAAAAGGGCGGCGGAACATGTTGGCGGCGGCTCCGAGAAATGGGCGGTGCAGGACCGCGGCCTGGAGCAGTCCCGGGTGGACACCCGCAATGCGAAGGCCTATGCCCTTGCCTTTGCCGTAAATCCGCGGGGTCCGGATCACCTCTTTACGGAGACCCTTGCCGAATTTGGCGGTTCGCCGGAAGCCCGGGCGGTAATCAAAAAGATTACCGGGGATGAAAAATATGCGGTTCCCCACATTACCGACAAGCGGGCCGAAATTGTCCGCTGGCATGAAGATTGTTACGCGGTTACCGATTGCCTGGGGTTCTGTGCCTTTACCTCTACGGCCTCGTACGGTATTTCGCCGGAAATAATGGCCGAGACCTTCTCTGCCTTTACCGGATTTGAAATGTCTGAAGAGGAAATCATGGAAGCGGGGCAGAGAATCGTTACCCTGGAGCGCTGCTTTAACGCCAGGCTGGCACGGTCAAGAAAAGATGATCGCCTGCCCTGGCGCGTGATGAACGATCCCTCTTCCACGAGCGGCGCCGTTAATTCCCAGGAAGAGCTGGATGAGATGCTCGACCAGTATTACGAATTGCACGGCTGGAATGTTAAAACCGGTTTGCCCACCAGGGAAGCTCTCGAGCGGCTGTATCTGGATGATGTGGCGAATGACCAGGAGGCGCTGGGACTTTTTGGGTAAAGCGTAGCAAATTAAATCTGGAAGGAGTTGAGCAAAATGGCTGACGCAGTTCTAAGAAACAAACAGGATATAGAGGATTTTGCCAGGGGATGCACCCTCCTGGGGACAGGAGGAGGGGGGAACCCCGAAAAAGGGGTGGCCCTGCTTACTGAAACTATGCGTCAGAAGGGAGAAATTGGCTGGGTAAACCCCGATGATGTCCCCGACGATGACTGGACGGTATCTCTTTTCTATATGGGCTCTATTTCGCCCCATGATGCCCAGGTGAAGGCGCAGATGAAGGAACTGAGCCTGGAGCGTCGCATCGAAAGGGAGCTGAATAAAGCTTATCATGAGCTGGAAGCCTACACGGGGATCACCCCGCGTTATGTAGTAGCTTGTGAAATGGGAGGCGCCAATACCATTGTACCCGTTGATGCTGCTTATGATCTGGGCATCCCCGTTGTGGACGGCGATTACGGCAGCGGTAGGGCCAATCCCGAGATCAGCAATTCACTCGTCGCTGTGTGCGGCCAAGAAGTCACCCCGATGGTTTTTTGTGATTATGCCGGCAGCGTCACCATTGTCAAGGCGGCGCCTTCGTATAAGATGGCGGAGCGCATCGGCAAGTACGTCAGCTGGGCCTCTTTTGGGCTGGTAGGATCGGCCGGTTACATGCTCAAGGGCAGTGATATGAAAAAAACGATAAAAAAGGGGACCCTTACTTTCGCCCTCAAACTGGGGAGAGCTATCCGCGAAGCGCGGGAGAGCGGCGCCGATCCGGTGAAAGCCGCCGCTGCTTTCATGAACGGTTGGGTTCTCTTCAAGGGAGCGGTCACCGAAAAGGTCTGGGAAGACCGCGACGGCTACATGTATGGCCATTACTGCCTTGACGGGCTGGGCGAGTTCGCCGGCCAAACTTTCAAGGTGTGGTTTAAGAATGAAAACCATATGACCTGGCTCAACGGCGAGAAATATGTGATGAGCCCGGATATCATTTCCTCGCTTAAACTGGCGGACGGGGAGCCGGTAACAAACACCGATGTTAACGAAGGACAGGAACTGGCCCTGGTTGGGGCAGTCTGTGATGGACCTTACCGGACGCCGGGTGGGCTGGCGGTAATGGGTCCATCGCACTACGGCTTTGACTGTCCCTACGTTCCCATTGAAAAGATCATGAAATGAGGTTTTACCAGACGCGAGCCGGTCTCGCGTGCTCTCTTTTTTGAAGGGAGGTGGCCGGGTTTCATGGTTAAGATAAAATTGCGGATAGCGGGAAACATTGTCGGCCAGAAGCAAATACAAGTGAAGGAAATAAAAGTCAGTAAAGGTGCGACCGTAGCCGATCTGCTGGAGCAGCTCAGATTGGAGCTGGGCGGAGAGCTGTTGGGACCGACCATGCTCGTAGTGGTAAACGGTAGATCAGTCCCGGAAATGCGCCGAAAAGATTGGCCCTTGCAGGAGAATGATGTGGTCTCCTTGGTCCGGTCATTTGGCGGAGGATAAAATGCACGGAAAAAGCGGAATCAACAAACCATAACGGTGGTGAAGGAGAATTCATGGCTGCATCAAGAGAGATGCTGTAACTGGAGGATTTTGTAGGGGGATGCACCCTGCTGGGGACCGGCGGGGGCGGGGATCACCGTATAGGGATGAACCTGTTGTCTAAAACCCTCCAGGAGAGAGGGGAGATCACCTGGGTAGATCCGGTAGATGTTCCCGATGATGCCTGGGCAATCTGCCTCTGGAGATCATGAAGAAATGTTGAACAGATGCAGTAATCTAAGAGCGGCATCTGTTACTCTGACAACATGGAGGTGTTATTAATATGGCTGAAATGTCAAAAATGGTATCAGGCTTGAAAAGATCGGGGATCAGGGTGATATTGGATCTCGCATCCGGTATGGACGGAGTAATTCACCTGGAAATCGGACAACCTCTTTTTAACACTCCCCCTCATATCTGTGAGGCGGGCGCCGAGGCCGCCAGGACCGGATATACCAGGTATACGCCGAACAAGGGGCTGGGGTCGCTGCGCGAGGCGATTGCGGAAAGAGTCAACAAAGATTACCGGCTTTCGCTTTCACCTGATAACGTGGTCGTGGGTGTTGGCGGGGTGGGGGTTCTTGCCACTTCTGTGCGTGGTCTGGTTGACACCGGGGACGAGGTGCTGCTGCCCGATCCCGGCTGGCCGAACTATGAAATGATCGTTTACTGTGCCGGCGCCGTTCCCAGGCGCTACCCCATGGAACCGGATAGGGGTTTTTTACCTTCGGTTGAATCAATAGAGAAGGCGATCACCCCGAAAACAAAAGCCATTATCCTGAACTCACCGTCAAACCCTCTCGGCGTAGTTATCCCCCCCGAGCTGCTGGAAGAGCTGGTTGACCTGGCCCGGCGCCGGGATCTGTTTATCCTTTCGGACGAGGTATATGAAAAGATTCTGTTTGAGGGCAGGCATGCCTGTGCCTTGAGTTACGATACCGACGGCAGGGTAATCAGCGTCTTCAGCTTTTCAAAGAGCTACGCGATGACCGGCTGGCGGGTTGGCTACGCGGCCGCCTCTGAAAAACTTATTGATCAGGTCGGTAAACTTCAGGAACCATATGTATCCTGTGCCTGCAGCGTCTCACAGAAAGCCGCCGAAGCGGCCCTGCTTTCTTCTCAGGATTGTGTTGAAGAGATGCGGCAGACCTATCAGGATAATTTGGCTGCAGCCAAAGAGATCCTGGACCGCAGCGGCCTTCGCTATTTCCTGCCGCAAGGGGCTTTTTACATGTGGATCGAAGTTAACACTGAGAATTCATCTGTGTATGCCAGGGAGCTTCTCTCCGCCAAAAAGGTGGCCGTGGCTCCCGGAACCACTTTCGGTCCATCCGGAAGGCGTTATATCCGCATTTCGCTGGCTTCCGCTCGGGAAGAGATCCGGGAAGGATTGCGCCGCCTGGCCGATTTTGACAGCAAATAAGGAGGAATACCAATGTGCGCATATCTGTTAAAAAAGGATGATATTTCAGCCCTGATTGGGGGTCTGGCCATTCTGGGGACCGGCGGGGGAGGCAGCCCCAGAATGGGGAGAGCGATCCTGGAAAAAGAATTTGCCGATGGCAGGGAGATGTGGATCGTCGATCCGGATGAGGTATCTGACGACAGCCTGGTTGTCAGCGGCGGGATCATGGGCTCGGTAAAATCGCTGGAGGATGTCTCCATAGACGAGCAGTTGGCCAAGTGGGATCGCCGCTTTGAGCTCATGGAATCGGCAAAACTTGCCGAAGCATATCTCGGAAAAAAAATCGGCTACGTGGTACCCTTTGAAGTCGGCGGAGAGAATACGCCCGTGATCATGGCCCTGGCGGCCAGAATGGGATTGAAAACCGTTGACGGAGACGGCGTTGGCAGATCCGCGCCGGAGACGCATATGGTCAGTTTTCTGGCCCACGGTGTATCTTTGACCCCGATGCCGCTGGTTGACGCTGCCGGCAATTCGATCATTGTCACCGGGCAGACCCGGCCGGTATTTGCCGATGAGATTGGCCGCTGGATGGTAACCCGCGGCGGCGGCATGGGGGCAAATATTCATTATCCAATGAGCGGAAAGATCCTGAAAAGTGTGGTTATTCCCCGCACGATCAGCCTCTCTCTTGAGATCGGGCGTAATCTTTTTGAGGCGCGTCGGCAGGGTGAGAATCCTGTTGAAGTTGTCGCCGGGACGATAAACGGTTTCCCACTTTTTGAAGGGGCCATCTGCCAGATTGAAGGAGAAGACAGGGGCGGATTTTACATCGTCAATGTTGCGCTGAACGGACAGGGGGATTACAAAGGAAGTCAGGCCAGGATGGTGATCAAAAACGAAACCATGGCTCTGTGGATTGACGGATCTTTGAAAGCCGTATTCCCCGACCTGGTCTGCATGCTGGATCCGCGAAGCGGAGAAGGAATCATGAGCGCCGATCTGGCTGAGGGGCAGGAGCTGTTTTTGCTGGGGGTTCCCTGCCATCCCCGGTTACGCGAAGGATTGAGTAATCCTGTCGCTGCCGAAGCGTTCGGCGGAGCGCGCTACGGACATCCGGAAGTAGATTACACTCCCCTGGAGGAACTGAACAAAGTCCGGTAAGGACCGACTCTTAGTATAGATGCCCGGGTGATCATGGAAGCGGGCAAAATGCTGCTTTGACCTGGCGCACGTGTATACGCAGAATCCGGTGTCTGGACCAGAACCGTGTGGCGGGGGCAATACTTGAAATGAAGGGAGCTCACCGCATTAACTTGATGGCCAATAGTCAAGAAAAAAGTCTTAATAATGTGCCCCCTTCAAACAGGAGAAATGGGTTTAAATAGCGAATTAAAGGTGTATACGTAAAAATAAAATCGAATATCACCTGATGAAACAACATTTTCAGAGTACCGGATGATTTAAAGAAGGCTCTATGTTCATATAGTGAAACTATGTTTCAAATAATTGCCAGGCAGGGCAACAAAAGAAATCAAACCGATACCGAGGGGAAGAGTAAAAAATGTCTCAGGAAATGAGAAGTCAGAAGCTGGTTGCAGATGCAGCGGCCCCGCTGGTGGAGATGGAGCAGATCTGCAAGAATTTCGGAGATGTCTGTGCCCTGGATCACGTTTCCTTCAAACTGGAACCGGGCGAAATCAGGGCGCTGGTAGGTGAAAATGGAGCAGGTAAAACAACATTAATGAATATCCTTTATGGAATATACTACCCGGACGGAGGAAATATCTTACTCAACGGATCGAGAGTCGCAGATAAATGGTCTCCCCGGGATGCAATTGATAACGGAATCAGCATGATTCACCAGCATTTTTCTCTAATTTACAACCATACGGTTATTGAGAATATTGTTATGCCCATGTTGAAATGGAGAGATATTATCCCCCCCTGGGGCAAACTGGAAGAGCAGGTGAGCCGGCTCTGCCAGGAGTACCATTTTGAAATTGATTTTAGCAAGCGAATTGAAAATATGGCCATGGGCGAAAGACAGCAAGTCGAGATACTCAAATCTCTTTATCAAGGCGCCCGTGTGCTGATTCTTGATGAACCGACCAGTGTTTTAACACCGCAGCAGACCGAAGCGCTGCTGAAATTTCTCCTGGAGTTAAAAAAGCGCGGCCATTCCGTGGTAATAGTGACGCATAAATTGGATGAAGCGATGACCGTCAGCGATCAGATCACCGTATTGCGCGGGGGAAATCATATCGGAACGATCAAAACTGAAGAGGCAACACCTCAGAAGATAGCCCGGATGATGGTTGAGCGGGACTGGATCACCAGGCTGGAGGTAAACAAGCCACCGGAAGAATCCAGGGTCTTACTTGAAACGCGCGATCTTACCTTAAAAACAAAGCAGGGTATTACCCTGCTTGATGATGTTTCTTTACAGGTTAATGCCGGAGAAATTGTCGGTGTTGCCGGGGTGGCCGGAAATGGCCAGGTGGAGTTGGCCGAAGCCCTGGTCGGATTGCAGAGAATCAGTCAGGGCGGCATCATGATTGACGGAAAAGATGCTTCCAGGTGGGATGTAGCCAGGCGGCACCGGGCCGGATTGGCCTATATCCCGGAGGACCGTCATACCCGCGGAATTGTTCTGGAGATGAGCGTTGCTGACAATATCGTTATTGAAGCCATTGAACAGCCGCCTTTTTCCAAAATGGGGGTGCTCAATCCTAAAGTAATCACCGGACATGTTGATCAGATGATTGAAAACTTCAAGATCAAGACTCCCGGTAGCTCAATCCCTGCCGGACACCTCTCCGGGGGAAACCAGCAAAAAATCGTGTTGGCCCGGGCTCTGCTGATGAATCCCAAGGTGATTATCGCTTGCCAGCCGACCCGCGGGCTTGATTTCAGCGCAACAGAGTATATTCGGAAAAAGCTGTTGGAGTCTGCCGGAAAAGAGCTTGGAGTTTTGATGATATCCAGTGACCTTGATGAGATATTGGAACTGTCGAATCGAATCATCGTCATGTTTAAAGGTCGAAAAGTGGGCGAGTTCTTGCGCGAGAAAGTGGATATCGAGAAACTGGGCCTGCTGATGGCCGGACATATCAACTAAAATTTAAAGAGGAGCAACAACGAAGATGCATCGTCTTAAATCGCGGCTGTTGAAGGGTGAAAAAGTAATAGGCCCGTTTATGAAACTGACAAGCCCGGCGCTGGTTGAAATATTCGGCCTGGCCGGATTCGATTTCATGATCATTGATGCGGAGCACGGACCGTTCAACATGGAAACTGCAGAAAATTTGATCCGTGCCGCTGAACTGGTCAAGATCAGCTCTATTGTCAGGGTGCGCAGCAATGATGGTTCCTTGATCTCCCGGGCCCTTGATCTGGGGGCGGAAGGAATTATCGTGCCCCAGGTAACTTCTGCTGAAGATGCCCGCGCTGTTGTCAGGGCGGCCCGCTTTGCTCCGGAGGGAGAGCGGGGAGTTTGCCGCTATGTCAGGGCATCGGGATACACCCATGAGGAGAAGTATAGCTATTTTAAACGGGCCAATCGGGAAACAGTGGTAATTATTATCATTGAAGGAGCCGAAGGTGTTGAAAATCTGGACGAAATATTAAAGCTAAGGGGGATTGACTCTATTTTCATCGGTCCCTATGATCTTTCGCAATCGCTGGGTTTGCCGGGTCAGATCAAACACTCGCTCGTGGTGCAGAAGATGCAGCAGGTCGTAGAAAGAGCGCGGGATGCGAATATTGCGGTGGGCACCTTCGTTGAAGATATTGCTTCCGCCAGGGAATGGATGGAAATGGGTGTTCAATTTATTGCTTACAGGGTTGATACAGGCATAATCTATCAGGCAGCCCGTGAAATAGTGGAGCAGGTGAAACAGGATTGAACAAAGGCTTAACAGCTTAGCTTACAACTGAACTTATCGAATCTCTTAAATACAGAGAGGGGGTGAGCAGAAGCGCATTTCCGTTTTGGATTCGGAGCTCAATTCTAACAAGAAAGAAGGGGAATAACAATGTTAAAAAAGACGGGCAAAATAATTGGTGTTATTTTGATTCTCGGACTGATGGCTTTCATGGCGATTGGCTGCCAGCCTGAAACCGAAGAACCCGCTGGAGAAGAGAAAGTTAAGGCTGCGGTAATCTGGTCGATCACAGACCCGGCAAGAGCCGGCGGATGGGACCGGGCGCAGCATGCCGGCTACGCGGTATTGGAAGAGGAGTTTGGTTGGGAGCTAACCATTGCAGAAGGTGTTCCTTACGGTGATTGTTCCAAAATAGCGGCTGATTATGCTGCGAGAGGCTATGACATTGTGATCTTTCCCGACAATGGAATGCTCGATTCATGGAAAGAAGTTGCGCTGGAGCATCCGGATACCTGGTTTGTAATGATGAGTCTGTATGATGAGCTGCCTGATGCTGAAAAGGTAGCCGCCTGGAAGCCCGATTTCTACTCCTACGGAAATATGGTAGGGGCTGTAGCGGCCAAAGTAAGTGAATCCGGATTGATCGGGGTAGTTGGCGGGGTGCCGATCACGGCCCTGGAGCTTCAGTTCAGCGGGATCATTGAAGGGGCCAAAGTAGTCAACCCCGACATTGAAGTCGAGGTTTCGTGGGTTGGCGACTGGGACAACGTGGCCAATCACAGCGAGGTGACCAAGGTGCAGCTTGAAAAGGGCGCCGATGTGATCTATACGGTTTCCGGCAATGCTACTAAGGGGGTCTATGAAGCTGCCGAAACGGGAGGCGCATTTACGATTGGTTATGCCGCAGATTTCTATGATGATGCCCCGGAAACCATATTGACCAGTGTCATCGCAGACATTGCGCCCGCATACCGTGAACTTGCCGAAGCCTTTGAATCCGGTAACCTGGCCGGCAAAGAGGGCACCATTTCTACCGAATGTTTTGAACCTGCCGATTTTCGGGGAAAAATATCTGAAGATCTGGAAGCTGAAATTTTGGAGATAATTGAAGATATCAAAAGCGGCAAAATTGATATTCCTGTTAAGATGCATCAACTTCACTAAAATTCAACCAGATATTTACGGGGGCCGGAAAAGGAAGTTATTCTATCGACGGCCCCCGGCCCCCTTTTTCTGCGAACCGGTTGACGATTAGAATGTAGTTGTATGTCAGTCATTTAAGGAAAATAGTAAATACAGGTATATGCAGAAACAAATTGCAGGAAGGGGTTTACCGTATTGATCAAAAAGCTGAATTTGCTAGTTGCTGTAATTCTGCTCATCGGCTTAATGTCATTTCTGGCGGCGGGCTGCCAAAACGGATCGCAGGGTGAAGAAGAGAAGGTTAAGGCTGCGGTTATCTGGTCAATTACCGACCCGGAACGGGCCGGCGGCTGGGACAGGTCCCAGCATGCCGGGTACCAGGTATTGGAAGATGAGTTTGGATGGGAACTGTCCATTGCCGAAGGCGTACCGTACGGCGATGTGGCCAAGATTGCAGCCGATTATGCCGAACGGGACTATGACATTGTTATATTTCCGGATAACGGTATGATCGACGCGTGGAAGGAAGTTGCACCTCAATATCCCGACACATGGTTTGTAATGATGAGCAATATCGATGATATGCCTGATGCAGAGAAGGTCGCCGCCTGGTACTCCGATCCCTACGTCTGGGGTAATATTGTCGGGGCGGTCGGAGCCAAGATAAGCGAGCCCGGTGTCATTGGCGTTGTCGGCGGGGTGCCGATCAAGGCGCTGGCGGCGGACTTCAGCGGAATAATCGAGGGAGCCAAAGCAGTTGATCCCGAGGTCAAAGTGGAGATCTCCTTTGTTGGCGACTGGGACAACGTGGCCAATCATAGTGAAGTGACCAAAGTGTTGACTGAGAGAGGGGCCGATGTCCTCTATACTGTCAGTGGACCGGCGACCAAGGGGGTTTACGAAGCAGCCGAGGCAGCTGGAGCCTTTAGCATCGGTTATGCTTCCGATTTTTACGATGATGCTCCGGGGACTATCGCCACAAGTGTTTTGATTGACCATGCGCCGGCATACCGGGAAATGGCTGAAGCATACCTGGCCGGAACCCTGGCCGGAAAGGATTGTCTCATATCCAATGATTGTATTGGGGTAGCCGATTTCCGGGGGGCCATATCTGAAGAGCTGGAAACCGAAATACTGCAAATGGTCGAAGATTTTAAGAGCGGAAAAATTGTAATTCCTGAAGTGATGCACCCAATGGATTAACGAATATAGAAGGGGCTGCAGCAAGAGTGTTGCAGCCCCTTCTATTTCGTTCATGGCAGGACAGTCTATAGAGATGCTAAAGAGAATAGTGCCCTATTAACTTTCTTGTTCCATGTTCTCATTTTCATCTTGGTGCTGATTATTCTTAATGGCTATGGCCAGGCAGACAATCAAGCCGCCCCACAACATTGTTGCCCCAAACAGGAACATGATTAAAGCCCCGGTATTCATTTATTTATCAACCTCCTCCAAACCGGAATGAAGTGACGCCGGGGAGCCGGCTTTCTGAAAGTAAAAGATGAAGCCGAGCACAAAGCAAAGCGTAAAGGCGCTCCAACCCATCATCAGCAAGGCGCTCTGGGGATATCCTTCATAAGGCACTTTAATGTTCTGATAAAAGTTCTGGAAGAACATGAAACCAAGAACAAGCGGAGTTACAACCTTGATCATGAAATTCCACCACTTGCCGACAGTGAAATCAGAGTAGCGGTTGGCGTGAATACGCAAACTCTCGAGGTTGAAGAACCAGCCGATCAGAATTACTTCTAGAAGTCCGCCAAAAACAATCCCGAAATTGTTAATAAAGTAATCGACAATATCGAGGATATATAACCCGGCTCCTGTAATGAAGATAAAGCTGAGCAGGAAAGAGCAGCCCATGCAAATATTTAAAGCTTTTTGCCGCGGCATATTGAACTTATCAATAATCCCGGCAGTGAATGCCTCAATAATTGAGATAAAGGAAGTAAAACCGGCAAAGGCCAGAGCCGTAAAGAAAATAACCCCGATGGTCCCTTTAAAGGCCGGCAGGGCGCTGATTGCCTCCGGAATAACCACAAAAGCAAGACCGGGACCGGCGGCAGCCACATCGGCCACGTCGAGCCCTTGAGCGCCGGCCATGTAACCCAGAACACCAAACAAGCCGATGGCCGCAAATATCTCAAAACCGTGATTGGCAAAAGCGGTAATGAAAGCGCTGTTTACCAGGTCGGTTTTTTTCGGAAGGTAGCTGGCATAAGCAATCATGATTGCAAAACCGATACTGAGGCTGAAAAAGATCTGGCCGTAAGCAGCCACCCATACCCGTGGTTCCTTGATCATTTCCCAGTTGGGAGTAAATAAATAGTTAAGCCCATCAATTGCTCCCGGCAGGGTCAGTCCGCGCACCACAATAATTCCAGTCAAAATAAGCAGGGCCGGAATCAAAACCTTGTTTGCTTTTTCAATGCCATTTTTAATGCCTTTGGAAAGAATAATGTAACCCAGCAACCAGATTACCAGAAAAGGAATCAGAATATGATATTGAAGCCCCCCAAGTTTAAGAGGCCCCTCTGACAAATGCAGGTACTGATTAAAGAAGAAAGATTCGGTATCCGCACCCCAGGCCTGGGTGGATGAAAAGAAAACATAGCTGATAGACCAGGCAATAATTGCCACATAATAGATTGTAATGAAAAACGCGACAGCCGCCTGGAACCAGCCCAGCCACTCCCATCTTTTATTCATCTTACCCAGGGCCACAGGGGCGCCGCCTCTGAACTTTTGCCCGATCGCAAATTCCAAAATCAAGATGGGCACTCCGGCAGTAATGATTGCAAAGAAATATGGAACCAGAAATGCGCCGCCTCCATTGGCGGCACAGACATAGGGGAAACGCCATATGTTTCCCAGCCCGATTGCGGAGCCTATTGCGGCGAGGATAAATCCCAGCCTGGTGCCCCATTGATCACGCGCCATCTTCAACCACTCCTCCTAATTATTTCCTTATCCAGGTTGCAAGAAGAGCTCACCGCCTTGTATTACAGTGAAGGCAGAGCCGTTCCAGAATAAAACATGACACATTATAACACCATTCAGGTTTGATGTCCATAATGTCAGTAACTTGAAGTACATATCAGGTGGCTCATGTTTAGAGTATCAATGATAGACTCCATTTCAGGCAGGAGAAACAGAGTTCAATCTCGAATAAATAAAGCATAATTCAAAAGTGAAATCGAGTTTTACTAAACGGTACAAACGAGCGAAGGGTTTATATAATAAAATATTCGGCGCAGCCAGGTTATTATTGGCGGAGTGAAGTATGACCATCGTTGCCAGGTAGTGGGTTTACCAAATCAGCGTTAATATAATAAAACTAGAGGAGGCAAGTATATGGCACAGGATATCCCTTTTAACGAACTTCAGGTTGGCGACAGCGCTGAACTGACCAAGACAATCTCCGAAGCGGATGTTTATGGTTTTGCCGGTATCAGCATGGATTTTAACCCTATCCACGTAGATAAAGAGTTTGCCCGAACGACTCGCTTTAAACAGCGAATTGCTCACGGAATGCTTTCTGCAGGCCTGATCTCAGCGGTTATCGGAACAATCCTGCCCGGGAGAAATACCATCTACCTGGGGCAGACTCTCAAGTTTACCGCTCCCGTTTTGATCGGTGATACCCTTTGCGCAAGGGTGACGGTTGCGGAATTGAGAACAGAAAAAAACATTGCGATTCTTACAACCCGGGTGTTCAATCAGGATGGCAAAATGGTGGTGGACGGCCAGGCCACGGTAATGAAGAAATAGCATTTGCAGTGGATCAATTCAAAGGAGTGAGCTTAATGGTTCCAAAATGGCGGCATTTACAGAGAATGATGGATACCGGGATTGTTGCGGTGCTGAGGGCTGAATCTTCGGAGCAGGCTTTAAAAATTGCCGAAGCGGTACGCTCCGGCGGAATTGATCTGATTGAGATCACTTTGACGGTGCCGGGAGCTATTGAGGTGATCAAAGACCTTAAAGAGAGCTACCCCGGCGGCCAGATTCTGATCGGCGCGGGCACGGTTCTGGATTCAGAGACGGCGCGTCTGGCAATCCTGGCCGGCGCGGAATTCATTGTCAGCCCTATCCTTAACTTCGAGATGATACGGTTGTGCAACCGCTACCAGAAAATCTGCATGCCCGGTTGCATGAGCATCACCGAAATGGTAGAGGCCATGGAGGCCGGGGCCGATGTGATCAAACTCTTTCCCGGCAGCGCCTTCGGCCCTTCAATCATCAAGGCAATCAAGGGACCGCTGCCCCAGGCCCCAATCCTGCCCACAGGCGGCGTAAGCCTGGATAATGTTGATCAATGGATCAAAAACGGCTGTATAGCCGTTGGGGTCGGGGGAGAGTTGACCAGGGGAGGCAAAAAGGGAAACTATGCGCCGGTTGAGGAAACCGCGCGCCAGTTTATCGAGAAAATCAAAGAAGCCCGGCAAGCGTAATCAGTTTCCGGGAAGGAGGGCTAAATGATGCAGAAGGTTGTTACATTCGGGGAAATCATGCTGCGGCTTGTGCCGCCGCACTACCAGCGTTTCATCCAGGCTGAGTCTTTTGAAGTAACTTATGGCGGGGGCGAGGCCAATGTCGCCGTTTCCCTGGCCCATTACGGACTGGATCCCGTCTTCATTACAGCGGTGCCGGACAACGATATCGGGCAGGCCGCGATCAATCACCTGCGCCGTTACGGAGTGGATACGCGCTCCATCCTGAAGGTGAAAGATTCAAGGCTGGGAATATATTTCCTGGAAACAGGGGCTTCGCAGCGTCCTTCCCAGGTTATCTACGACCGGAGCAACTCGGCCATTGCGAGTATCAAGGAGGAAACCTTCAACTGGGCGGAGATCTTTACCGGAGCAAAATGGTTCCACTTTACCGGGATTACGCCGGCTCTCGGGGATGAGGTGGCCGGTGAGGTTTACCGGGCCTGCCGTGCGGCGAAGGAAGCCGGTCTTACCGTAAGCTGTGACCTGAATTACCGCAAGAAGCTGTGGTCTCAGGAAAAGGCCGGCAAAGTGATGACCGGGTTAATGCCTTATGTTGATGTAGTTGTGGCCAACGAAGAAGACGCAGAGAAGGTTTTTGGCATCAAGGCGACACATTCAGATATTCTGAAAGGCGATATCAGCGAGGAAGGTTACAGGGAAGTGGCGCAAACGCTTCAGGAGAGGTTTAACCTGTGCTACGCCGCGATCACCCTGAGAGAAAGTTATTCCGCCTCCGACAACGGCTGGTCGGGTTTGCTCTATGACGGAGATCAATTTTACAGGTCGCGCCGCTACAAAATCCATATCGTCGACCGGGTTGGCGGAGGCGATTCTTTCGGGGGAGGCTTGATCTACAGCCTGATCCAGGGTGTAAGTCCCCAGGAATCAGTTGAATTTGCCGCAGCGGCTTCATGCCTGAAGCATACGCTGCCCGGTGACTTTAATATGGTCAAAGTAAGTGAAGTCATGAACCTTGCCGGCGGGGACAGCTCCGGGAGAGTCCAGCGGTAGCTTTTGCCGGTTATGCACAGGTAAAGTAGGGCGGCGTGAAGCCGTAATTGGTCTTGACGAAATGAAGATAATTGATTTAATGTAATGAATAGTCGCGGTGTATTGTGCAATAAAAAGCTTGATACAGTTCAAGAGTCTAAATAAATGGGAGGTTAGGGGCATGGAAGCAAATGACAACAAAGTGAAGAAAACCGGAGACAGCTTCGGGGCGGCAGAGAGGTGGATTCGGGAATCAGTGGAGAGACTGGGCCTATCCCCCGTCGTTTACGAACATCTTAAAAAACCGGCGCGTCACGTGGAGGTCTCTATTCCTGTCAAGATGGACGACGGCAGGGTAGAGGTATTCACCGGGTACAGGGCTCAGCATAACAATGTGCTCGGCCCGTTCAAGGGGGGAATCCGGTTTCATCCCGAGGTAACCGCAGAAAAAGTGAAGGCGCTTGCCATGCTCATGACCCTGAAATGCTCCCTTGTCGGGGTTCCTTTTGGGGGAGGCAAAGGAGGGGTTGTCTGCGATCCTCTGAGCATGTCCCCGCAGGAGAAGGAAAGGCTCAGCCGCGGATATATCCGCGCTTTAGGTTTTTTACTGGGACCGGATGTGGATGTTCCGGCGCCCGACCTCTTTACCGACGGCCAGGTAATGGCCTGGATGGTTGATGAATACAACCACCTTGCTCAAAAACAGGCACTGGGCGTGCTTACGGGTAAACCTGTGGAAATAGGCGGCAGTGTCGGCAGGGTGGATGCGACATCGCGGGGTTGTGTCTATATCACGCGCGAGGCGTCGGAGCTTTGCGGTATCTCCTTGAAGGAAGCCCGTATCGCCATCCAGGGCTGCGGCAATGTCGGCGGCCATGCGGCGCGGATTTTTAACGAACTGGGTTGCAAGATCGTGGCCATCAGCGATATCAGCGGGGGAATTTACAACCCGCAAGGGTTGGATATACCGGCGCTGCTCGATCATGTCCGGGAGACCGGCCTGATCGAAGGTTTCTCCGGGGGAGAAAAAATCGACAACGACCAGCTAATCACGATAGACTGCGACATTCTCGTTCCCGCTGCCCTAGAAAACCAGATTAACGCGGACAATGCAGTTGAGATAAAAGCGTCCCTGGTTGTGGAGGCGGCCAACGGGCCGACCACTCCCGAAGCGGAGCAAATACTCAAAGAGAAAAACATCCTTCTTGTCCCCGATATTCTTGCGAACAGCGGTGGGGTCACGGTGTCATATTTTGAATGGGTTCAGAACAATCAAGGGTATTACTGGGATATCGACCTGGTCAACCAGCGCCTCGAGAAGATGATGGTGCAGGCATTTCACTCGGTTCACAAATTTGGTCTGGAGAAGTGCAGCGAAGGCAATATGCGCACGGCAGCTTTTGGCTTTGCCGTCCAGCGCCTGGCAGAAGCGATGCGCTACCGGGGCTGGCTGTAACCGGCTTCTGTTCAATCACCAAACGGGCACAGAAGAGCGGTCCTTTCTTCTGTGCCCGTTATTTATATCGGCCGGTTTTGGCGTGACGGTAACGGTTGTGCTAAAACCTGGCTTATACAGCATTAACAAAGCCCGCCGGGGCGTTATTTAGCAAGAACTTGATTGCAGGTTCAGGTTATTTCGGGGCCCCCATTGATTTATCAATATCTCCAGTCCAAGGTGGTTACGCTGAGATCCAGCCGGGCGGCTCTTGTTTATTTCCGGCGGTTTTAATATGATCACTTTGCAAGGTGATGCTTTTTGGTGCTGATTGAAATATTTATGGGAGGAGATGGCACTTGGGTAACAGGACTTTTTTTATTGTCGATGTTTTTGCCGAGCAGAAGTATACCGGCAACCAGCTGGCTGTCTTTCCGGAGGGTGACAGATTTACCGATGAGGAGATGCAGCTGATCGCCCGCGAAACTAATTTTTCTGAAGTGACCTTTATTCTTCCCGGCCGGTCGGAAAACGGGGGCTTTAATGTTCGCATATTCTGCTTCGATGAAGAGCTCCCCTTCGCCGGACATCCCACCTTGGGGACAGCGTATATTATCCAGCGTGAGATCATCAGAGAAGAAGTGCCGCAAATTATCCTCAACCTGCCGGTGGGGTCGATCCCCGTGGAAATCGTTTACCGGGACGGCAAACCGGAGGCGCTCTACATGCGGCAAGCACAGCCCTCATTCGGTGAAATACTTTGTCCGGCAGCGGCAGCGGAGGTATTGAATATCGATCCCGCGGAGATTGATTCACGTTTTCCTGTCCAGGAGGTTTCTACCGGGCTGCCCTTCATCATGATCCCGCTAAAGAACTTGAAGGTGCAAAGTGAAATCAAGGTAAACATAGAGCGATTTATTTCTTTTGTAGAGACTGTCGAAGCGAAGTCGCTTTATGTCTTCTGTCCTAAAACCTACCAATCCGGGAACGATTTCAATGCGCGGATGTTCGATTATTATTACGGTATTCCCGAAGACCCGGCCACCGGCAGCGCCGCCGGCTGCCTTGCCGCCTATCTCATCAAATACCGCTACTGCGGTAGAAATGAAATTAACCTGCGCATCGAGCAGGGTTATGAAATTAAGCGGCCTTCACTGCTTTATATGCGGGCATCAGTGAGCGGAGGGGAATTCAGGATCAATGTCGGCGGCAGGGTAATCCCGGTGGCCAGGGGACGGTTGCTCTAGGTCCGGCCATGGCCGGTGAGAGGCCGAGAGTGATCCAAAAAAGTGGCATTACGGCCACAACGTCTATATTGAAGAAACCCTGGAGAAGATAAGCGAGGACCATTGAAAAAAATAGAAGACCGGTTTCATCTTTCGCGGGACGCAGGAAGAAGGTTAAGAAGCAGAGATATGAAATAAGGGCAAAAATGCCCATGGTTACGGCAATTTCGAGGTAAATGTTATGGGCTTTGTCAGCAATAATACCGGAGGGTAACGGTATAGCCAGGTGATCCGGTCCGATACCGAAAGCCCAGTTTTCCGGGATTAATTTTAGCGCTTCTTTCCAGATATAGATCCTTCCCGCTCCGGCGGTATCAATCAGTTCTATGGTCTGAACAATCTGGTCGGGTATACTGAAGGCTCTTTTAACCAGCAGCCAGTCATGTATTGGAGCCAGCAGGCCTGTGGTTAGCAGAAGGGTAATACAGATGATACAGACATTCTTCCGGTTTTCCGGCTTCCGGAAGGAACTGTAAAGGAGAATAAGTAAAGGCAACGGCAGGGCTAGCCAGACACCCCGGGTAAGAGTTACGAGGAGCCCGGCGTAAACCAGCGCCACGCACCCCAGCCAGAATGTTTTTCGTTCGCACAGGTAAAAAAAGATTGCTGCCGGTAAGATAAATACAGTATACGTTCCCACAAAGTTCCGGTTGCCTATAGTTGAATAAGGATGAATGCTTTTATGAAAATAGTGTGGGATAAAGTTCAACCCCAGGTACTGAAGCACGGCGATTAAAGAGACCAGGGCCGCGGTTGCAGCCATCCATTTCAAGGTCTTTTCCGGTTCGTCACAATCCGTTGCCAGGAAAAAAAGAATAGTGCAGAACAAATAGGTGCAAAAACCGGTATAGCGGTATACCCCGAACCAAGCGTTGAGCGGTTCCGGCGCCATGATTGTCGAGATCAGGACAAAGATAAGAAAAAAACCGAGGGGGATAAAGGACCGGCGTTTGAGATTAATAGAGCGGCTGTAAAAGATCAGGAAAAGCGCTGCCGCGGCGGCAAGGGCCAGAGCTACATATTTTGGCAGGGTAAAACCGGTTATATCCCCGGGAAACATCACTATGGGATAGACGGTTACCATTAACAATAAAACTAAAAATTTACCCTTATTGATTTTACTGGCGGTACAGAGCACCGGATCTTTATTTTCTGTGTTCATTATATCCCTTCGCTCTTCAAAATTGGTAATATTAGCTCTCCAGTTTTTTCTTTCGATTGATCAATCATATCCGATTTCAGTGAGCCTGTGAAGCGGCCTTTCGCAAAA
>CAYFRE010000009.1:0-15518 GCA_964345455.1 uncultured Syntrophomonadaceae bacterium
TATGGGGCACTGCCCATTAGATAGTTCTGCAATTACGCAATTATCTGAATACCTATCCGGGTACCCTGTTCTATGCTTTAAGCTTCAGTTCGGCCGGTGAGTGAGAAGCGTTCTACTTGACCGGGACAGTCCAGTTTTGACCGCTGTTGTTGTCCCAGTTGCCGGCGCTGTCTTTGAAACAGAAGTTCATCTCTCTGCTACCACTTACTTCAGTAATACAGCTGAAACTATTCTGGGGTGTTCTCGACATGTAAATGTCTTCTGCTTTGTTCCATCCGTCGAAACCACAGTGCATCCAGATTTGGTCGGCACCGCTTTGGGCCAGCAGACCGCGGTATTCTATGCGCACACCTTGCCCCCTTGCCGGGCTCCCGGGCTCCATGGCAATCCGGTCGTCCAAATGCATTAATCCTTCACCTCCTTGAGGTATTATCTTTAGTTTCTCCGTTTCTGCAGATTTATTACCTTCGGCGGCGAAAGGATTTCTCCTCAATTATGCCGAAAAGATGATCACCTTAGATAGTTTCCGAACAACCACCCCGAAAGGAGGATGCTGCTGTGGGCGAACAGATATTTTGGATCACATTTGAGACGATGGAAAACTTCATGGCCGATGTTTTCGAAGGGGTAGGTGTGCCTGCGGAAGAGGCCCGCATCTGTGCCGATGTGCTGATCACTGCCGATAAGTGGGGTATCGATTCGCACGGCATTGGCCGGTTGAAGACGATCTATTACGACCGGATCAGGGATGGAATCCAGTTTCCGGTGACCAATTTTGAGGTGGTCCGGGAGGGGCCGGCCACGGCGGTTGTTGACGGACACCACGGCATGGGCCAGGTTATCGCGAAAAAGGCGATGGAGTTGGCCATGATTAAAGCCCGCCGCTACGGGATGGGGATGGTGGCGGTGCGCAACTCGACCCACTTCGGCATCTGCGGTTACTATCTGAAGATGGCTACCGATGCCGGGATGATGGGCATGGTTGGAACCAATGCCCGGCCCTCGATCGCGCCCACCCTCGGGGTGGAAAATATGCTCGGCACAAATCCGCTTACCTTCGGCTTTCCCACAGATGAAGCCTTTCCCTTCCTCCTTGACTGTGCCACGTCGGTAACCCAGCGCGGCAAGATTGAAGTTTACGCCCGGGCCGGCGAAGAGGTTCCCCAGGGGTGGGTGATCGATGAACAGGGGAACAGCATGACCGATTCACAGCAGATTCTGATCGATCTGGTCAAGGGGAAGGCGGCGCTGACTCCGCTCGGAGGTATCGGCGAAGAAAATGCCGGCTACAAGGGTTACGGCTATGCCGCCGTGGTTGAAATACTCTCGGCGGCTTTGCAGGGAGGGGCTTTTCTCAAGGGACTGACAGGGTTTGACCGGGATGGTCAAAAGGTTCCCTACCGTCTCGGCCACTTTTTCATGGCTGTCGATATAGAGGCTTTTACCAAACTTGCCGCCTTCAAAAAGAGAACCGGGGAAATCTTGCGTGATCTGCGCGCTTCGAAGAAAGCTCCCGGTCAGGATAGAATTTACACCGCCGGAGAGAAAGAGCACCTGGCCTGGCTGGAACGGAAAGATAAAGGGGTTCCCGTCGGCAAAAAACTGCAGGAAGAGATGCTGACCATGCAGGACGAACTGGGCCTGACCCGTTACCGCTTTTCATTCGAACAAAGCGGATGATGACCCGATTTCAAGGTAAAGGATAGGGTTTTTTCGTGCCGGCGCTTTTATACCGTTCCCCGCGCGTGCAGGTAGTCGTAGATCAGAAGTCCCAGATGCAGCTTGAAAACATTTCCAGGCACATCCAGCGGCATTTTTGTGAGCTCCTCGATCTGGTTAAGGCGGTATTTCATCGTGTGACGGTGAATAAAGAGCTCCCGGGAAGCCTGGCTGATATTGAGACAGTTCAGATATATACGCAATGTTTGGACCAACGCTCCTCCGGTTCGCCGGTCGTAGTCCAGCAGCGGGGTAATGGTTTCCCGGTAAATAGATTTTAGCGGCTCGCTGCTCTGGACTTCGGTTAAAATTTTGTAAAGTCCGAGGTCATCATAGGTCAGCAGCTCTCCTGTTTCGATCAGATTCAGTTCTGCAACATGCATCGCTTTTTGGGCTTCATCCATGGCGCTGCCGGTTACCATAAGGTTGTGCCGCATGCTGCTGGCGCCGGCGGCAAACTTGAATTGCGGGAATAAGAGCTTTAGCTCGCCCAGCACCCGGCGGGCAACGGGCAGGAGCTGTTCGGGGGGCTGCTTTCCCGCTTGAAGCAGCAGGGCATAGCTCCTGTCAAGAGGACCGGCCAGAAATGGAAGTTTATGCTGGATCACAAGATGAATCAAGGCAGGCTCCAGCAGCAGAGGTTCATCCAGTTCTCTGCCCCTGGTCTTTGCAGTGTCAAGCGGAAGCGCCTTGATTGATAATATATAGAAGGCTACATCCGGTATAATGCGCATCTTCATCAGATCATCTTTAAAGTCATCCGGATTCTCGCCGCCAATGAGGCGGTTCAGCAATTCACGGCCCAGGCGGATAGTTGTTTTCAAGCGGTTGCTTTCCTCATCAGCATCCCCGTTTTCCCATAAACCATTGCGGCGCATTAGCTCTCCCAGCAATCCCCGGGTCAATTTTTTAAAGCTTATTTCAAAGGGTATTTCAATTACCGGGATTCCATGTTTTGCAGCCAGCTTGATAAAATAGGGTGGTATTTCCTGAACATAATAACCGGTTTGAATAGCCAGGGCGGCCAATCCCTTTTTGGTGAAGTGGGCAATAAGCTCTCGTTGGCGGGTTTCGTTATTCATATTTAAATCGTAGGCCGTGGTGATCAGAAACTCTCCGGCTTCGATATGGCTGAGATCATCCAGGATTTCAATGATATTTACCCAGCGGACTTCGTTTTGCAGTCCGGCGGAACCTGTCAACGCTTTGCAAGACTGCAGAACATCCAGCTGCAAAGCATCACCGACGGTAAAAGGCATCTTCCTCACCGCCTTTAAAATATATATCTAGATCATTCCGTAGCAGATCGACTTTTCCTGCTTTTCTTATACATAATGTATAGGATTACGATATGATTTTTAGCCCTACTTGCCGATGATTAACTGCATTAATATTCTATACAATCAAGTTGGCTCTACTGTG
This sequence comes from uncultured Syntrophomonadaceae bacterium, assembly GCA_964345455.1. GTDB lineage: Bacteria > Bacillota > Dethiobacteria > DTU022 > DTU022 > JAAZIN01. The sequence goes on from CAYFRE010000009.1 coordinate 3,142, forward strand.
GCGCGGTGGCGAAACCCGAAGGTGATATCGTTAATCGCAGAAGACATTGTTACTGAGGACGTATAAGTCTTACTACCGGTCAAGGCAGTTTACATGTAAAGCGCTGAACTAAAGGGTTTCACCACCGTTTTTTCATCTATTTTATGGCCGGTTCTTTGACGGAACACATAATTTCCGGTTAATTATCAATCTCTTACAAGATAAAGGTGAAGATGATGCCTGATCTTTTTCAACTGGTTCGTCTCTCGAAAGCCGGGGAGCTGGCCATAGTGGGGATGACCAAGAATGTGGGGAAAACGGTTACGCTGAACTACCTGATTGACCGTTTCGCCCGCACCGGGACTACCCTCGGCCTGGTTTCGGCCGGTTACGACGGAGAGCGTTTTGACCGGTTAACCCTGCGGGAGAAGCCGCGGATATTTGTTCCGGCCGGCGCTGTCGTGGCCACCGCCGAAGCCTGTTTTGCTGCGGCTGAGGCGTCGCTGGAGTTGCTTTCGGTAAGCCCATTTACCACCCCCATGGGTGAAGTTTTCATAAGCCGGGTAAAAGAGGCCGGTTTGGTTGAGCTGGCCGGGCCGGGCAGCGCCGCGGCGCTGCGAGCGCTGATCGAGCAAATGAAAGAGCACGGCGCCGCGCAGATCCTGGTTGACGGCGCCATCAACCGGATCGCCTCGGCCGCTCCCTCTGTCACCGGCGCAACCATCCTCGCTACCGGGGCGCCTGTTGGACCGCTGCTTGACGATGTTATCCGTAAAACCATTTTCCGCTGCAATATACTTGAAGCTCCTGTGGTCGCCGGCAGGCTGTTGCTGGAGGCGGCGCAGGAGGGCTTGAGCCGCGGCGAGGCCGCCCTGTTACATAAACGGGACGGAGTCTGGGAGGCGGAGGCCCTGCATGCTCCCATTCCGCTCCTGGTCAGGGCGCAGCTGCGCCAAAGATACCGCAAGGAGATCGCGGCAGTGGTCCTGGGCGGCGCCCTTGTTGACCAGATGCTTCTGGAGATCGGCAAACTGTCAATGCCTCCACCGGCGGTGATCATCAGAGATGCGACCAGGAATTTCGTTGCCCCGGGGGTTTACACCCGCTATCTGCAGCGCGGCGGCAAGATCAGGGTCTTGCAGGCGATCAACCTGCTGGCGATAACTGTTAATCCCACCGATCCGGCTGGAACCGGTTACGAGCCCCGGGATTTTTCAAGAAAACTTGCGGCAGCGCTGGCCCCCAGGCCTGTTTTTGACCTGGTTCTTGAAGGCGGCGCTGTGACCACGTGATATATTCCCGGATTTGCACCTACATCGAAGGAGGACTGTTTTATGGAAAGTAAGCTGAACCTGGATCGAGCGACCATTGATGGGGCCAGGGAAACAGCGGCCCGCATAGCCGAACAACTGCATGCCTGGATCAATCGCTACACCACCACGACTATAGAACGTGCCGTGGCGCGGCTCCTCGGTGTAGACGGAGTTGATGCCGCCGGGGTACCGCTGCCCAATGTACTGGTAGACAGGCTGCATGAAAACGGGCTTATCGGTCACGGACTGCTGCCCTGGCTGGCCAGGGCGATGCTGGCCACCGGCCGGAGTGTGCCGGAAATTGCCGCAGCGGTCGCAGATGGGCAGCTTGATGTTGCCTCCATCCCGATGCTGCCTGAAGAGAAATGGCGCGAGCCCGGCGATCGCCTGGCGGCCGAGGCGGCGGCAAGGATTACCGCTCGCCGGCGGGAGCGGGAACAGATGATGGCCGCCGCAGTTCCGGACCGGCACCCGCTGCTTTACGTTATTGTGGCTACAGGCAATATTTACGAGGATGCCGTTCAAGCCAAGGCGGCGGCGCTGCAGGGCGCCGATATTATCGCCGTGATCCGTCACACCGGGCAGAGCCTGCTCGATTATGTTCCCTACGGCCCCACCACCGAGGGATTCGGCGGGACCTATGCCACCCAGGAGAATTTCCGCATTGTCCGCCGCTCGCTGGACGAAGCCGTCAAGGAGACCGGCCGCTATATCCGCCTGGTGAATTATTGTTCCGGTCTCTGCATGCCGGAAATTGCGGCCATGGGCGCGCTGGAGCGGCTCGATATGATGCTCAACGATGCCATGTACGGCATCCTTTTCCGCGATATCAATATGCGCCGCACCCTGATCGACCAGCATTTTTCACGCATGATCAACGGTTTCGCCGGTATTGTCATCAACACCGGCGAAGACAACTACCTGACCACGGCCGATGCCTTTGAGAAAGGTTATACCGTGATCGCGTCGCAGTTTATCAACGAACAGCTGGCGCTGCGCTCGGGTCTGCAAGAGGAACAGATGGGCCTGGGGCATGCCTTCGAGATCGACCCGGCGCTCGAAGACGGGCTGCTCATGGAGATTGCCCAGGCGCAGCTCTGCCGCGAGCTTTTCCCCCGCTCGCCTTTGAAGTATATGCCTCCGACGAAGCATGTGACCGGCGATATTTTCAGTTCTTACCTGGTCAACGGGATGTTCAACCTGGTTTCGATACTTACCGGACAGGGAATCCAGCTTCTGGGGATGCTTACCGAGGCCATCCATACGCCGTTTATAAGCGACCGTTACCTGGCCATTAAAAATGCCGGGTATATCTTTAACAATGCCCGCCATCTCGGCGAAGAAATAATCTTTAAAGAACAGGGCCGCATCCAGACCCGGGCTGCCGGGCTACTCGAACAGGCCTACAATCTGCTGCGGGAAATTGAGAAGATCGGCCTGGAAGAGGCCCTGGAGCGGGGGCTGTTTGCCGATATCAAGCGCAGCCGTGAAGGCGGCAAAGGCAAAGACGGGGTGGTGCCCAGGGACGAGGACTACTACAATCCGTTCCCGGCGCTTTTTCTGCAGTGCTCCGCGAAAAATGATGATGATGGGAGGGCCTGCTGATGGATCATGATCTCAGCAAAGTAAAAGCGTACGGAGATACTCTTAATGACGGTGCGGTTCAGCTGAGCTTTACCCTGCCCGTTCCGGCAGGCGATGAAGCCCGTGAAGCCGCCCGGCAGCTGGCTTTAAAGATGGGCCTGGAGACGCCGGCGGTTACAGAGATGGCCGATCTGGGCGCGGGCTTCAGTTTCTTTGTTGTTTACGGCCGCTCAACCCACACGGTCAATTACGCGGCGATCAAGATCCCGAAACGGGAGCATAAATCGATGACCTTTGAAGAGGTGAATGCTTTTGCCCAGGCAGAGCTGAAAAAGAAAGTTGTGGTTGTCGCTGCCTGCACCGGTACCGATGCGCATACCGTGGGTATTGATGCAATTGTGAATATGAAAGGCTATGCCGGGGAGTACGGGCTGGAGCGTTATCCTGAATTCGAAGCCTATAACCTGGGCAGCCAGGTCCCCAATGCGGAACTGCTCGCCAGCGCGGTTGAGTACGGGGCGGACGCCCTTCTCGTTTCACAGGTGGTTACCCAAAAAAATGTGCACCTGGAGAACCTGACCGAGCTGGTGGAGCTGGCCGAGGCCGAGGGGATCCGCGACAGGGTGCTTTTAATTGCCGGGGGGCCGCGTATCTCTCACGAGCTGGCTGTTGAACTGGGTTACGATGCCGGTTTCGGTCCGGGAACTCTTCCGAACCACGTGGCCTCCTTTATCGTTATGGAGCTGGCCCGCAGAAAATAGGTCAGGGGACACCTTAAACTCGCGGGGACCAGGCAGGGAAGGGTTGCCAGTAATTCTCTATCTGTCATTGCTATGAAAGACCCGCCATTGTTGTCATCCTGAGCCCGGTTATTTTAGTCTGTCATCCTGAGCGCAGCGAAGGATCTCCAAGCAGGCGCTTCGGTTCGGGTGAATAGGGAATTAACAGGGTGGCTATCGCTCTGAGAAAGGATATTTTCATGGAGCAGGTAAGCGCGAAAAAGATGATTGTTTCCGACATCGCCCTTTTCTTCGTGACCGTGTTCTGGGGGTCCAATTTTGTGGTCACGAAAGAGGCGTTGAACCTGATTACACCATTCGCTTACCTGGGTATAAGATTCACCCTGTCAGGGTTGATCATGGCCGCCGTTTTCTGGAAGAGATTGGCGCTGATCAAGCCGGATGAAATCAAGGCAGGCTTCCTGCTGGGGTTTCTGCTCTTTGCCGGTTTCGCCGTGCAGACGATTGGCCTTCTTGTAACTTCTCCGGCCAAGTCCGGGTTTATTACCGGCACCAGCGTGGTGATTGTTCCCTTTCTGTATGTCCTGGTAAGCAAGATCTGGCCGCGCCGGTCGGCAATTGCCGGGGCTTTCCTGGCCCTGGGAGGGCTCTTTCTGCTTTCATTCGAAGGGACCGGCGAAGGGGCCTGGCTTCTGGAACAGGGCGATGTTTTGACCTTTGCCGGAGCGGTCTTATTCGCGGCGCATGTTGTTTTTCTCGGTGTTTATGCTCCCCGCAGCGATCCGATTATCCTGGCCATGCTGCAAATGCTCTCCGCCGGCATATTCAATTTTGCCGTCGCCCTATTTGCCGAACCGCTCCAAGGGATGTTTATCTATCCACTTCAGATCTGGGCGGCCATCTTTTACGGGATCGTCTTCTGCACCATCGGCGCTTTTGTCACCCAGACCGCGGCGCAGCGCTTTACCCCGCCTACTCATGCAGCGCTGATCTTGAGCCTGGAGGCAGTATTTGCCGGACTTTTCTCCTACCTGTTCTGGAATGAGCTTTTTACTGTCAGGAAACTTTGCGGCGCCGGGCTGATCTTTGCCGGAATCTTGATTACCGAGCTGCAACCCCTTCTTGAAGCCCGCGCCCAAAAACGCGGCGCGACTACTTTGCCGGTTGATCCGGCAGAGTAAGCGATTTGCGGCCGCGCCGGGAGGTGACACTTGTTTCTCTAAGGTCGTTGAACATCGTTTCAGGATCAACTCCAACATTTACTTTCAACAATGCGGAAGGAGGTCGTAGTTATTGAAACAGCAGGATTATGCTTTAAAAGAGGAACGTCAGGTTGTTTACAGGCCTGCCGGGCAAAGAAAGCTGTTTATGAATCCTGATGTCGACGATGCCCGGAAATATTTTCAGAAAAAATCCCGCCAGCTGGTGGAGAAAGTGACCACGTTGGCCGAGGCCGTATCGCGCCTGGTGCATGATGGGGATTATATCGCCTGCGGGGGTTTTGGGACAAGCCGCATCTCCACGGCGGTCATACATGAAATTATGCGCCAGCGCAAGAAGAACCTCGGTTTTTCCGCCCATGCGGCCACGCATGACTTTCAGCTTCTAACAAACGGACAGTGTATCAACCGGTGCGATGTGGCCTATATTGTCGGGCTTGAAGCGCGGGGCCTCTCCAAACGCGCCCGCCAGGCTGTGGAAAAGGGTGAAGTGGAGCTTACAGAATGGACCAATGCCGCCCTCTCCTGGCGCTACCGGGCTGCCTCCATGGGAATCTCTTTTATCCCGGCCCGCTGCATGATGGGCACGGATACCATCACATACAGCGCCGCCGTGGAGATGGAGTGCCCCTATACCGGGAAAAAGTATGTAGCGCTTCCGGCGCTTTACCCCGACGTGGGAATGATCCATGTGCACCGCGCCGATGTATACGGCAACTGCCAGATTGACGGCCTGATGGTTTCAGACTGGGAGATGGCCCGGGCGGCGAAGCGGCTGATCATTACCACTGAAAAATTGATTTCCAATGAAGAGATCCGCCGCGAGCCTCACCGCACGGTGATCCCCTATTATCTGGTCGACGCCATGGTCGAGGTGCCTTACGGTGCCTACCCGGCAAATATGCCTTACGAGTATTACAGCGACGAGGAGCACCTGCAGGAATGGCTCCGGGCGGAGCAGGATCCCGATACGCTGGCGCAGTTCCTGGAGCGCAACATATACGGGCTCAAGGACTTCTGGGAATATCTGAACCTTAACGGCGGCCCGGCCCGCCTGGCTGAACTGCGCCGCCTGGAGAATCTTCTGGAGAAGTAGGCCGGCGGCGGATGCCGCCCGGCAGGTTGATTATACCTGAGGGAGGAGTATTGATGAGCTACAACCGGATGGAGCTGATGATCTGTCTTGCTTCTCGTTTTTTGGAGAATAACAGCACCGTTGTCGTCGGCACCGGCGCTCCCTGCGCCGCCGCCATGCTGGCCCAGAACCTGCATTCACCCGACCTGATGATCTTGTTCGAGGCAGGCGGGATCGGGCCGCTGATGCCCTCGATGCCCATCTCGGTGGGTGATTCACGGACATTTTACCGGGCACTGGCTGCAAGCAGTATGCCGGAAATCATGGAAAACTGCCAGCGGGGCATGGTCGACTATACATTCCTGGGCGGGGCCCAGATAGACATGTACGGCAATATCAACTCGACCATGGTCGGCAAGGATTTTGACCACCCCAGGGTTCGCTTTCCCGGCAGCGGCGGAGCAAATGACCTGGCTTCGTTATGCTGGCGGATCATGGTGATTACCCCCCAGGACAAACGCCGTTTTACCAACGACATCGACTTTGTAACTTCTCCCGGTTATCTCACCGGGAAAGGAGCCCGTGAAGCGGCGGGGCTGCCCCCGGGGGGCGGGCCGTACAAGGTAATTACCGATCTCTGCGTCCTCGGATTTGACGAAGGGAGCAGGCGGATGCAGGTGGAAAGCATTCATCCCGGTGTGACCAGGGAGCAGATCGTGGAAAATACCGGGTTTGAACTGCTTTGGACTCCGGACTTGACCGTGAGCGAAGCCCCCACCGAAGATGAGCTGTACATTTTGCGGGAAAAGGTGGACCCGTACCGCTACATAATCGGCCGCAGCTGAGAATAAGTAATGGCGGGGTGGAAGATCAACTTCCTCCCTGCCCGTCTCTATTGGAAGTTGAAGATTGGAGGTGGGAGGTTCGAAGTCGAACCTCCCACCTCCAATCTGCGAGATATGCCTCCCCCGCGTTTGGGTCGCGCTACTTCTTTTTCCAGAAAACGGGCAGGAATTCCCCGCAGCGCGGGGAATGATAATAATCAGCATCGAATTACGCTGAGAGGGATGAGCCGATGGTTTCTACAGCTTCACTGGCAGCAATGTTTTTTACCTTGCTGCTGTCACTTTTTCTCCCGGTCGGGCTGGTATTCTATTATTACCGGAAGTATCGGTTTTCCCTGAAAGCCTTTTTTACAGGAGCAGCTGTTTTCTTTTTTTTTCAGATAATTTTACGGGTTCCCATGCTGGTCTTCTTATCTTCCCAGCCCTGGTTCAGCGATCTTTCTGTCAACCTTTTCTTTTCTGCCGTGGTTATCGGTGGTTTTACGGCCGGCCTATTTGAGGAATGCGGCCGTTATCTCGGATTCCGTTTTATCTTGCATAAGGAACTTTCCTGGAAAAACGGACTGGCTTACGGTCTTGGCCACGGGGGTATCGAAGCAATCATCCTGGTGGGGCTTACCTATATCAATAATATTGTTCTCAGCCTGATGATCAACAGCGGCACGTTTGACCGGTTTGCGGCGCCGCAGCTCGGCGCAGAGGCTTCTCTCATTAAATCACAGCTGGTCAACTTGCCGGCGCATGTTTTTGCCACCGCCGGGGTGGAGAGGGCGCTCACGCTGCTCATTCAGATCGCGCTCTCCCTGACCGTCCTCTACGCGGTTAAGCGCAGGCAGCCTCTTTTTTTGCTTGCAGCGATATTGCTGCATACCGTTCTCAATGCCGGGGCGGTTTATCTCCAGGCTGCGAACGCCGGTGTCTGGCTGATCGAGCTGTATGTTGCGGCCTTTGCCGCAGCGGCATTTTACCTGATTATCAAGAGCAGGCGATGGATAGATCTGCCTGGACCCTGCGACATGGCCAATGGTGGGGGCACCGTTGATGGTGAAGAATAAACGCCCCGGTACCCTGTATTGATGCCATAACAGATCCCCCTAAATACCCTTTAAAAGGGGGACTTTTTGCTTTTCAGGCCCCCCACTTTGAAAAAGGGGAGCGGGGGGATTTAAAACAAAACATGCATGGTTGTCATTTATGGTAAATGCAAGGGAGGGGACGGCTTTGCTTTACCGGGGAACAAAGGTGGCCCTGGCCGGTGCATTCATCAATTTATCTCTGGGGCTGTTTTATGCCTGGTCCGTATTTGCTGAGGGGCTGATCCGGGACTACGGCTGGTCCAAAGCCGCCGCGACTTTTCCCTATACTTTTGAGCTGCTTGTATTTTCCATCGCCATGATCTTTACCGGGCGCTTCCAGGACCGGATGGGGCCTCGCCGGGCGGCGGTCGTCTGCGGTCTCTTTAGCGGAACGGCCTTGATCATCTGCTCCTTTGCGATCCACCCTGTAGGGTTGACCCTGCTTTTCGGGTTGCTGTTCGGCTCTGCGGCGGCCTTCGGTTATGCTGCGGCTACCCCGGCTGCGCTAAAATGGTTTCCTCCTGAAAAAAGAGGCCTGATTACCGGCGTGGTGATCATGCCCATGGGGACGGCCGCCCTGCTCTGGTCGCCTGCAGTTAAACTGCTGCTCGACGAGGTGGGGGTGCGCGGCGCCTTTCGATTCTGCGGCCTTTTTCTCCTGGTGGCAATCACCCTTGCCGCACAGGTGATCAGGCTTCCCGGGGAAGATGACCGGGTTTATCAGCAGGAGAGTGAAGCAGGAACCTACGCCAGGGCCGGCTGGCGCCTTCTGCTTCGCAACCCGGTTTTTATTCTTCTCTGGCTGATGCTGGGTCTCTCCACGGGAACGGGGCATATGTTTATTGGGCAGCTGGTGCAGGTCGCCGAATTGAACTACCATGTTCCCTGGGGCTATCTCCTGGTCTCTCTTTTCGCCCTTACGAGCACCCTGGGCCGTCTGGGAGGAGGCCTGCTCTGCGACCGGATCGGTTACCTGCACAATATCAGGGTGGCGCTGCTGCTGATGGCTATGGCGATGCTTATTTTTTTCAGCGGATGGGGAATTCCGGCGCTGGTGGCGGCAACATTGATTCTCGGCACCGGTTACGGCAGTCTCTATACTTCTTTTCCCACCGCCGTCGGGCATCTCTTCGGCCTGGAACACTTCGGCTTCATTTACGGCATGCTCTTTACCGCCATGGGAGTGGCCGGAGGCCTGGGGCCGCTGGCGGCCGCCGCCCTGGCCGACCGCAGCGACAGCTACAGTCCCGCCTTCCTGATCGGTTTGGCGGCAACCCTGCTCTGCTTTTTACTGAGCATCATTTTACAACGCTTCATCCGGGCTGCAGCAGATCCTTCAACCGGAACAAGTTGCGGCGTGGAGAATGCCGGAAATATTAAACAGAGGAATTGATAGATTGCTGGAGAAGTGGACCGGTGAGATCAAAAAAAAGCCAGGGTGCGATATTTTCCCCGCGATGAGAAGAACGCGCCTGAAAATGGGAGTGAACCCGGTGAGCGGAGAGATCACAATCGGGAAGCTGGCTGTTCTCCTGGCGGTGAGCGATCCAGGTGAAGAGAGGGAACTTGGTCAGATTGCCGAAAAAGTAGGCTACAAGTATTACAAGGGGAAGGCCGGGTCGATGGATTCCGAGAAAATATTTGCTGCCGTCGAGACCGCGGCCAAGAGAAGGGGGCTGGTTCAGGATCAATACCGCGAGGAGCATGCCATTTACCATGCCCTTCTCGATGCCTTTCACGGCGTTTGCCGCGGCGAGGTGGCTCTGGGAAGTATACTGCGCAGTGCCGGCTTGATCTTTAGCATCGTGCGGGGGCCGCGCATTTCAGAGGATTACTCCGACGGTGAATGGCTGGCGGTGGCTCTTTACGGGACCATCGGCGCCCCGATCAAGGGTTTTGAGCACGAGGTGATGGGGCTGGGCATCAATCACATATAATATAGAGAACGGCCATGCAAAAAAACCATTTGTCAGCGGTATGTTTCTGTGCTATAATTTATATGGATTTAAAATTAATCAAGCGGCTATTGTTTAGATAAGCTGCCGCCGGATCTACTTAAAGCTATGAGCCATGAGGGAGTAGAGACGCAACATGTTTGCGTTCTGCTCCCTTTTGTTTTGCGGAGAAGGAGATTAGAATAATGACAGCACATAACATGGCGGAGACAGTACTAGTCGACGGTGAGAATTTGACCCTGGAACAGGTTTTTGACGTGGCCCGGAGAGGGGCGCCGGTAGAACTGCATGCCTCGGGCCGGGCGAAATTGCTTATATCAAGAGAGATCATTGAAAACATACTTACGCAGGAGAAAGTAGTTTACGGTGTTACTACCGGATTTGGACGTTTCAGCGATGTCTTGATTTCGCGAGAAGACAGCGATACCCTGCAGAAGAACATTATCATGAGCCACGCCTGCGGTGTGGGCGAACCGCTGCCGCAAGAGGTGGTCAGGGCGATGATGCTCCTGCGGGCCAATTCATTGACGAAGGGCTATTCCGGGGTCCGGATTGAAGTGGTGGAACATCTGCTGGAGATGCTCAATAACGAGATTCATCCGGTGGTCCCGGCCAAGGGATCGGTCGGCGCCAGTGGAGACCTGATCCCGCTGGCCCATATCGCCCTGGCCATGATCGGTTTCGGAGAAGTGGAATACTGCGGCAAGGTGGTCTCTTCGAAATGCGCTCTTCACGAGGCCGGGCTGAGTCCGCTTAACCTGACGGCCAAAGAAGGGCTGGCCCTGATCAACGGGACGCAGTACATGGGCGCCCTGGGTTCCCTGGCTCTTCTTGACGCCATCGAGCTGTTCAAAGTCGCCTCCATTGCCGCGGCGATGACTTTTGAGGCGCTGGAAGGTATAGTATCGGCTTTCGATCCAAAAGTTCATGAGGTCCGGCCCCACAGCGGTCAGAAAACATGCGCCGCCATGATGCGTAAACTGCTTCAGGGGAGCGACCTGCTAAACCGGCAGAAACAGAAAAGGATTCAGGATGCCTATACCCTGCGCTGCATCCCCCAGGTGCACGGCGCTACCCTTGATGCGTTAAAATATATCCGGCGTACTCTGGAAACCGAGATCAATTCCGCCACCGACAACCCCCTGATATTCCCGGACAGCGGAGAGGTGATCAGCTGCGGAAATTTTCACGGGCAGCCGCTGGCCCTGGCCCTCGATTTTCTGGCCATGGCTGTAAATGAGCTGGGCAATATCTCCGAGCGGCGGATTGAAAGGCTGGTCAACCCGGCCCTGAACAACGGACTGCCGGCTTTTCTTACCGAAAACGGGGGCTTGAATTCCGGGCTGATGCTGCTGCAGTATGCCGCCGCGGCGCTGGTTTCGGAAGGCAAGGTCCTGGCCCACCCGGCCAGTGTCGACTCCATACCCACTTCAGGAAACCAGGAAGATCATGTGAGCATGGGCTCGATTGCCGCTTACAAGGGGCGGCAGGTGGTGGAAAACATTGGCTGGGTAATTGCCGCGGAGCTGCTGGCGGCCTGCCGGGGGATGCGCTTCATCTCGCACCGCGCCGGTCTGGGCAGCGGCGCCGCTTTCCGCCTGCTTTGCGAGATACTCCCGCAGGATGACGGCGACCGGATACTTTATAAGGATCTACAATCTGTTCATGAACTTTTGCAGAGCGGCAGGATTGTCCGGGCAGTTGAAGAGGCGGCGGGCAAGTTGCTGCCGCTGTAGTATAATTTGTAGATGGTTATCCGATCCGGGCAAGGATGTGAAAAGGTGAAAGCAGATCTGATAGTTAAAAATGCCGGGCAGTTGATTACTGTTGCCGGCCACAGCGAGAGGCCGAAACGAGGTTCCGAACTGGCCGAGTTGGGTATCATCGCGGATGGCGCGGTAGCGGCAAAAGAGGGCCTGATTGTCGCTGCCGGCGCTACCGCGGCCGTAATGGAGCAGGTTGAATTGACAGAGGTCACTACGTTGATCGACGCCGGCGGCAAAGTAGTGCTGCCCGGCCTGGTTGATCCGCATACTCACCTGGTTTTTGCGGGATCCCGCGAAGATGAATTTGAGATGAAAATTAAAGGGGCGGCTTACCTGGATATCCTGGCCAAAGGCGGCGGCATCCTCAGCACCGTGCGCGCCACCAGGGCGGCCGGCGAGGCCGACCTGATCCGGGCCGGTAAAAAATATCTTGCCGAGATGCTTTTCCAGGGCACCACCACTGCCGAGGTCAAGAGCGGTTACGGGCTTACCGTTGCCGATGAACTGAAACAGTTGCGGGCCGTCCGGGCCCTGCAGAAGATGCAGCCGGTGGAGCTGGTGCCGACTTTTTTAGGCGCTCACGCCATTCCCGAAGAATACAGGGGTAATCCGGATGCCTTTGTCGAATTGATCATCAGCGGGATGATTCCTGCCGTGGCCGGCTCGGGGCTGGCGGAATACTGCGACATCTTCTGTGAGGAGGGCGTTTTTAACGTCGAACAGAGCCGCCGCATTTTGCAGGCGGCGCAGCGCCTCGGGTTCAAGCTGAAGCTGCATGCCGACGAGATCGTTCCTCTCGGCGGAGCGGAACTGGCGGCGGAGCT
>CAYFRE010000009.1:15528-36577 GCA_964345455.1 uncultured Syntrophomonadaceae bacterium
ACCATCTCGTGGCTGTTACCCCGCAGGGTATTGAAAAGCTTGCCGCTTCGAAGACGGTGGCGGTACTTTTACCGGCGACCACATTCTGCCTCATGGGGAAAAGATACGCTCCCGCGAGGGAGATGATTGCCGCAGGTGTGGCCGTGGCCCTGGCCGGCGATTTCAACCCGGGGAGCTCCCCGGTCAACTCGCTGCCGGTGGTGATGGGAATAGCCTGCCGGCAGTTGAAGATGACCCCGGCAGAGGCAATTTCGGCGGTAACGATCAACGCGGCGCATGCGGTCGGCCGGGCCGCCCAACTGGGCAGCATCGAAGTGGGTAAAAAGGCCGACCTGGTGATCTTTGACGCCGCCGATTATCGCAGCATCGCTTACCGTTTTGGCACCAATCTGGTAGAAAAGGTGATCAAGTCCGGCCGCCTGGTCGTAGGAGGGAAATCATGAAACTAATCGAATGTGTCCCCAATTTCAGCGAAGGCCGGCGACCGGAGATTGTTCAGGAGATCGCCGGGGTTATTACCGCTGTCCCGGGAATAAAGATGCTCGATCGATCATCCGACGCCAGCCACAACCGCAGCGTGCTTACCTTCGTCGGCGAACCCGCAGCGGTGAAGGAAGCCGCCCTGCGCGCGGCCCGGCGGGCGGCGGAGCTCATAGATATGGAGCGCCACCGCGGGGAGCATCCCCGCATCGGCGCCACTGATGTGATACCCCTGATTCCCATAAGCGAGGTCTCGATGGAAGATTGCGTAAGCCTGGCGCGGGAACTGGGACAGGAAATTGGAGATAAGCTGGGTATTCCGGTCTATCTCTACGAAGAGGCGGCGCTGTCGGAAGAACGGAAAAACCTGGCCGCGGTGCGCCGCGGCGAATATGAAGGGCTCAAGGAGGTGATTGGCCAGCCGGACCGGCGGCCAGATTTTGGACCACCGCGGCTGCATCCTACCGCCGGGGCTACCGCCGTGGGCGCGCGCCCCCCGCTGATTGCCTTCAATATAAACCTCGACTGCAGCGATGTAAAGATTGCCCGCAAGATTGCCGGATCGATCCGGGGCAGCAGCGGCGGCTATCCAAGCATCAAGGCTCTGGGGGTTTTGATTGAAGAAACCGGCACCGCCCAGGTGACAATCAATGTATGTGACTACCGCCTCGTTCCCCTGGCGCGTATTTTTGAAACGGTGAAGAGCGAGGCCAGGCGCTACGGCGTAGCTATCAGCAGCAGCGAGGTTGTCGGCCTGCTCCCGATGGAGGCGCTGCTCGATACGGCGGCCTTCTATCTGCGCCTGCAGGGTTTTCATTCAGGACAGGTGCTGGAGAGGAAATTGACTGAAATTTAAACCTGGACCGCGGTTGAAAGGAGAACCTTCCATGTATATTGAAATGACGGTGCAAGACTTTCTAAATGAGCTGGCCTCTGATTCACCGGCTCCGGGCGGCGGCAGCGTCTCTGCTCTGGCCGGCAGCACCGGCGCCGCTCTGGTGGCCATGGTGGCGCGGTTCACCGCGGGCGGGAGCGGGATGGAGGATCCGGAGCTGCAGGTTGATCACAATTTGAGAGAAGCGATCCGGCTGCAAAATATGCTGCAGGAAGATATTGATCGGGACACCGCGGCTTACAACCGGGTAGTTGCGGCATACCGGATGCCCAAACAGGGCGAGAGGCAGAAGAAAGAACGTTCCCGCGCCATTCAGGAGGCACTGCAGGAAGCAACGCGGCTCCCGCTGCAGGTGGCGCAGAGTTCTCTCGAGGTGCTAAGGTTATGCCTCTGGGCGATTGAGGAGGGCAATCCCAGCACCTGGAGCGATGCTGCGGTGGCGGCGCTGATGGCCCAAAGCGGAATCGAGGGGGCGCTCGCCAACGTGGCCATCAACCTTGACGGTATCAAGGATGCTGCGTTTAAAGAAGAGACGAAGGCGCGGGCCGGGAAAATTCGCAGCGCGGCGAGACTACTTCAGGAAGAGATCGGCGATCTGCTCCAGGGCCGCTCATGATTCCGCAACTTTTTCGTGGGGCGTCTCTCATTACAGCTGCAAGGTGAACGCATACAGCCAGAAAAAGCAGGGAGGTTGGATCAATGGTGACCAACTTGGAAATTGCCGGCGCGATGACCGTCAAGCTTGACCCGTCTTTACCTGAAATGCCGGATTTCGTGCCCGGCATCCGCCGGGCTCCGGACCGCGGTTTTCGCCTGACCAGGGAGCAGGCTAAGATTGCCTTGAAAAACGCCTTGCGTTACGTGCCGGAAGAGCTGCATGAAGAGCTGGCTCCTGAATTTTTAAATGAGCTTTTGACCCGGGGCAGAATTTATGCGTACCGCTACCGCCCCCCGGGACGGATCTACGCCAAACCGATCGACCAATACGCAGGCAACTGTATAGCCGGGAAAGCATTCCAGGTTATGATCGACAACAACCTCGACTTCGAGGTGGCGCTCTACCCCTATGAGCTGGTTACTTACGGCGAAACGGGCAGCGTCTGCCAGAACTGGCTGCAGTACCGGTTGATTCAAAAATACCTCAAAATGCTGACCGAAGAGCAAACTCTGGTGGTCATGTCGGGACACCCCCTGGGACTCTTCCCGTCGCGCCCCGAAGCGCCGCGGGTGATCATCACCAACGGGTTGATGGTGGGTCTCTTTGACAACCAGGAGGACTGGGAGATCGCCGCCCAGATGGGCGCGGCCAGCTACGGCCAGATGACCGCGGGAGGGTGGATGTATATCGGGCCGCAGGGAATCGTGCACGGCACCTTCAACACGCTGCTCAACGCCGGCCGTTTGAAGCTGCAGATTCCGGCCGGGGGAGACCTGAAGGGGCGGCTTTTTGTCTCCTCGGGGCTCGGCGGGATGAGCGGGGCCCAGGCGAAGGCGGTGGAGATCGCCGGCGGCGTCGGGGTAATCGCCGAGGTGGACGGCTCGCGAATTCAAACCCGGCTGGATCAGGGCTGGGTCAGCCGGGCCACGGCTGACCTTGCCGAAGTCTTCCGCCTGGCCGGCGAGGCCTTGCGGCAGGAGGAGCCCCTCTCCATCGCCTACCACGGCAACGTGGTCGATCTGCTCGAGCATGCCGTTTCCCGCGAGATCAAGGTGGATCTGCTCTCTGATCAGACCTCCTGCCATGCCCCTTACGACGGAGGCTACTGCCCACAGGGGCTTACCTTTGCGGAGCGGACCCGTCTTCTGGCCGAAGATCGCGCAGAATTAAAGAAACTTGTTGACCGCAGCTTGCGGCGCCATTTTAAACTGATCAAGATTCTCGTTGGCCGGGGCAGCTACTTTTTTGACTACGGCAATTCGTTCATGAAAGCGGTATTCGATGCCGGGGTAAAGGAGATCTCCAAAAACGGCATTGATGAGAAAGACGGCTTCATCTGGCCCTCTTATGTTGAGGATATCATGGGACCCGAGCTCTTCGATTACGGTTACGGGCCCTTCCGCTGGGTCTGCCTCAGTGGAAAACCTGAAGACCTGGCCAAAACCGACCGGGCGGCGATGTCATGCATCGATCCCGGCCGCAGGAGTCAGGACCGCGACAACTATATCTGGGTCCGCGATGCGCAGAAGCACAATCTTGTCGTCGGCTCCCAGGCGCGCATTCTCTACCAGGACGCCGCGGGACGGGTGCGCATCGCTCTGAAATTCAACGAGATGGTCCGCCGCGGCGAGATCGGACCGGTGATGATCGGGCGAGATCACCACGATGTCAGCGGCACCGATTCGCCCTTCCGGGAGACGGCGAACATCAAAGACGGCAGCAACGTCATGGCTGATATGGCGGCGCAGTGTTATGCCGGGAACGCCGCCCGGGGGATGAGCCTGGTGGCCCTGCATAATGGCGGCGGCGTCGGGATCGGCAAGGCCGTGAACGGCGGCTTCGGCCTGGTCCTGGACGGAAGCGAGCGGGTCGACGAAATAATAAAATCCGCCCTGCTCTGGGATGTCACCTGCGGCGTGGCCCGTCGCGCGTGGGCCAGAAACGAAAATTCACTGGCTGCAGGTGTTGAATTCAACCATGAATACAAGGACGCAGCACAGATCACCCTGCCTTACCGGGTCAAAGAAGAGCTCGTTGATGCGGTAACAGGACGGCTGTTGTAGCCGGTTTCATTCTGGACCCTGAAGGGGGTAGAATTATTGAGTGTTGTTAATTTTTTCATCGACAACTTTTCTTTCATCTCCAATTATGCAACAACCCATTTCAGCCTGATCTTCAGTGCGGTGTTAATCTCATTGCTGCTGTGGTTGCCGGTGGGGGTGCTCATTTCCCGCAATGAGAAGCTGGCCAGCACCGTTCTGGGAATTGCCAACACGCTTTATTGCATCCCCAGCCTGGCCCTCTTCTCGTTCCTGGTAACGATTCCCGCCTTCGGTTTGGGCCGGAAGTCGGCTTTGCTGGCCCTGGTCCTCTATGCGATGATGCCCCTGGTGAGGAATGTTTATCAGGGGATCAAGATCGTTGACAAAAGCGTGATTGAGGCGGCCCAGGGGATGGGGATGAGTTCCTGGAGAATTCTCCGGGAGATCCAGCTGCCGCTTGCGGCTCCAGTAATTTTTGCCGGGTTCAGGATTACCGTGGTTATGACTACGGGGGTGGGCGCCATTGCCGCCTATATCGGCGAGAAAAACCTCGGCCGCCTGATTACCGTGGGATTGAACGGATACAACGTGGAGATGATTGTCACCGGTGCGCTGCTTATTTCCCTGATTGCGATTATTCTTGATACTGTTCTGGGCCTTTTTGAGAAAATGATGATTCCCAGAGGACTGCGCATGCGCCGCGGTTGATCTGTTCCCATTTATTACCGGGAGATCCGGAACAAGGGGGATGTTAGATGATTAAATTGAAAAACGTTACCAAGATATACGCAGGTCAGAAAGAACCCGCTGTGTCCTGGTAGGGCCCTCCGGCTGCGGCAAGAGCACAACCCTGCGCATGATCAACCGCCTGATCGAGCCTAATTCGGGATCAATCTTAATCGAAGGTAAGGATATCCGGGAAACGGACCCTGATCAACTAAGGATGGGGATCGGTTACGTTATCCAGCAGATCGGTTTGCTGCCGCACCGGACCGTGGCCGAGAATATCGCCATTGTGCCGCGGCTTTACGGCTGGTCGAAAGATAAAATTAAAGCGCGAACAGATGAATTGCTGGAGCTTATCGGCCTCGATCCGGAGGCAACGCGCCATAAATACCCCGCCCAACTCAGCGGCGGGCAGATGCAGCGCGTCGGCGTGGCCCGGGCTATGGCCGTTGACCCACCGATTATGCTGATGGATGAGCCTTTCGGAGCGGTGGACCCGATCGCCAGGAATCACCTGCAGGATGAATTCCTGCGGTTGCAGAGCGTGATGCGCAAGACGGTCTGCTTCGTGACCCATGATATCAATGAAGCGATAAAAATGGGGGATCGGATTGCCATTTTTAACCGCGGTGAACTCGTGCAGCATGGCAGCCCTCATGAAATATTGAGCAACCCCGCGAACGATTTTGTCAGTGATTTTATCGGTTATGACCGGGTGGTGAAGAAACTCAGCCTCTGCCGGACGAGGGCAATCTCTCGAAATGATTTTTGCGTGGTCCGGGAAAACGAGCTGGCTGCCGCTTGTAAAAAAATGAATGAGCAGCAGGCCGAGGTCATATTTATGGTGGATCAGGCGGGGGCGCCCGGGGGGCTGCTGACGAAAAAGTTGCTCGAGAAACGCGGCCCGGCGTTAACGCCGGAAGAGCTAAAAGAACTTGCTGAACAGGGCCGGAAGGCATTTATCCAGGAAGATACCCTTTTGCGAGATGCTCTCTCCCTGCTGTTGGAGCTGAGCCTTGATTATCTGGGAGTTTTAAAAGGGGAGACTCTCTGCGGAATGGTTTCCCTTGCGGATATTCGAAAATATGCCGCCGGGAAAGAGGTTGATTAAATGAAATGGTCATGGGATCGCTTCTTAATAGCCATTCTGGAGCGGGCGCCGCAAGCGTTATTTGTGCATATCAGGATGGTCCTGGTGGCTCTCATTGTAGCGATTGTCATCTCGGTTCCCATCGGCATTCTCTTGACCAGACCTCGCCTGAAATGGTTGGGCGGTATTATCTTGAATATCCTGAACCTGCTGCAAACATTTCCGGGACTGGCCATCGTGGCCCTGGCGATGCCCATCCTCGGCATGGGATTCAAACCGGCCGTATTTGCCCTGATTATCCAGGGGCTCCTGCCGATAGCCCGCAATACCATTGCCGGCCTTTACGGGGTTGATCCTGACATCATGGAGGCGGCCCGCGGTATGGGCATGACCAAAAGAAAGGTTCTGCATGAGGTTGAGATCCCGCTGGCCATGCCTGTAATTCTGGCAGGCATCCGCACCTCGGCGGTATATGTTGTCAGCGTGGCTACCCTGGCCGCTTATATCGGGGGCGGGGGCCTGGGTGATCTGATCGTCTCCGGATTGAATATGTTCTGGCCTGATTTTATTGTTGCCGGCGCCGGACTTGGCGCCCTGCTGGCGATCTTATTTGACCGCATTCTCGGAGTTGTGGAGAAAAAATTTACACCCCTGGGTTATTCTACTGAATGATCCGGTAGTTATCCTGCGGAATTTCAATCTGCCCCTGCAGGTTCATGACAGGGGGCTGCTTTCGAAGGAGGTGATAACGTCAAGAAACCGAGAGTAGAGCGCTTTGAGGGGCATTAAGGTAATCGTGATAAACAAGTAATCAAGGGAGGACCATAAAATGAAAAAGAGATCATGGCATGTTTTGGCACTGTTTTTGGCATGCGTGATGCTGCTGGCCGCTGTGAGCGGTTGTGCCGGTGGGGAAAATGAGACCGGTGATAAACCGGAAATTGTCGTCGGCTCCAAAACTTTCACCGAGGCTCTTCTTCTGGGCACAATGACCTATGAATACCTGAAGGATCTCGGCTACGATGTGGAGGACCAGGTCGGCCTCGGCGAGCTGGCCATTATCCGGCCGGCTCTGGAGAGCGGTGAGGTTAGCTGCTACTGGGAGTATACCGGCACCGTTTTGATAAACGTCATGGAAGAAGAGCCGAGTTTCGACGAGGAAGCCTGTTTCCAGGCGGTAAAAGAATGGGATGAAAAAGAAAACGAGATTATCTGGCTGGATTACGCTCCGCTAAACAACACCTATGCGATCATGATCCGCGGCGATCTGGCCGAAGAGCACAAAATTCAAAAAACATCTGACCTCGTTGCGCTGATCGAAGAGGGTGAAAGCTTCAAGTTCGTCGGTGCACAGGAGTGGGTCGAGCGTCCCGACGGCCTGCAGCACTGGGAAAATGTCTATGGCTTCAAATACCCGGAAAAAGACATGAATCTTGCCGCCCTGAACATGGGTTACGAGATCTTGAAAGAGAAGCAGGCGGATGCCGGGCTTGCTTTTACGACCGACCCCCGTGTAAAAGCCTACGAACTCGTGGCTCTGGAAGACGACAAGAGCGCTTTCCCGGTTTATAATGCGGCCCCCCTCTTCAGAAAAGAGATCATCGACGCATATCCAGAAATTCCTGAGCAGATGAAGAAGCTCAGCGAACTGCTGGATGATGATACGATCATGGAGCTAAACAAAGCGGTTGATGTGGACAAAAAAATGGTTGAAGAAGTGGCCCGCCAGTTTTTGAAGGATAACGGGTTGATCGAGTAAGGCTTTGCTTAATGCTTGCCTGCTTTTGGATTAGACTGACTTGACCAGCTAGAAACAAGGGCCCTGCAAAACCTGCAGAAAACCAGCACGGTTGAGAGCAGGGCCCTTTGAACTTAAAGCCGGAGGTAACCTGGTGACACAGACAGATAAGTTTATGGCTCTCGTGCAGGCCCCTGTTGAAATCAAGCCTTACCTTCATTTTTTTTACAGCAAAGGGGAAATAAAGCTGATCATGGGGTTGGGGCGCAAAAAGCTGTCCGTAAAAGAGGTCGCCGCATACTTGCAGATTCCTGTCGAGGGAGCAACAGATCTTCTGGAGAGCTCTTACCGGCGCTTTTTGATCGATAAAGAGGTAAAAGACGGGCCTGTTCTCTATAGAGCAGGCAATTTCTATGATCGCCAGGGTTACTGCGCCATGTTTGAAAACTATCACCTGTTACCTCGAAAACTGCGGCGGTTCCTGCATGAGTGGTGCTACAGGGAATATGTAAAAAAACATGATTATTTTAAGACTGTGTTAAGCGGGGAGCCGGCTTACGATCATTGCCACAACGATGTGGTGCTGCTTCTTGAGGAACTCGAGGAGATGATTGAGGCGGCCCCGCTAATCAGGTTGCTGCCCTGCGACTGCAAAATGATCGCTGATAAGTGCGAGCATTCGCGGGAAGTATGCCTCTGGTTTTCACCGGTAATGATCGATGAGCGGATACGCGGCCAGGACCTGGGCCGGGAATTGACCAAAGATGAAGCGTTGGAGTTGGCCCGCAGCTGGGACCGAGAAGGCCTAATCCATACCGGCAGCCCATTTGACTGGCGCGATAAAGGACCCGGAGTGGTGTGTAATTGCTGCACCTGTTGCTGTTTTCCCTTACGGGCGGCACAGGAGCTGGGCACCAGGGGAAAATGGCCGTATTCTAAATATGCGGCCCATTACAATCCTGCTTTGTGCAGTCATTGCGGGCGCTGTGCCAGGCGATGCCAGTTTAAAGCATTTACCTTTGAAAAGGCTGCAGTATCAACAGGCTCCAAAGTAAAAAGGAAGGTGCTTTTTAAACCCGAACTTTGCTGGGGCTGCGGGCTTTGCGCTCAGACATGTCCCGAAAAAGCGATTACCATGGAACCAAGGCCGGATCGGTGGAATTATAGGGGGTGAAGTTATGGCGCTTGATGATTTCACAGGGGAGCTGGTCCTGGTGGACCTGACAACGCGGCAGATCATGCGAAGATCCTGTCCCGAAGAGATACTGCGCAACTATCTCGGAGGGCGGGGGCTGGTTGCCCGGCTGCTGCTGGAACACCTTCCCGCTTCGGTCCGGCCGCTGGATCCGGAAAACATGCTTATCTTTACCGCCGGCCTGCTTTGCGGCTCCAGGATGATCACCTCGGGAAGGCTGCATATCGGCGCCCGTTCACCGCTGACCGGTTTAATCGGCTGCTCCAACGGCGGAGGCGCCTTCGGCGCCGAGCTGAAGGCCTGCGGCATACTGGCGCTGATCGTGGTTGGCAAAGCCGAAGAACCGGTATTGATAAATATCGAGGGTAAACAGGTAACGATTGAAGACGCTGCGACTTTTTGGGGTTTGCTTACCGGGGAGGCGCGCAGCCGGATCCGGGAGACGGTGGGGGATGACCGGGCTGCGGTTATTCTCATCGGTCCGGCGGGAGAGAGGCTTTCTTCTCTCGGCTGTGTGATCACAGATGCGGGGCATGCCGCCGGGCGCACAGGGATGGGCGCGGTGATGGGATCGAAAAACTTGAAGGCTGTCGTGGCCAGAAAAGCCCCACCTTCAAGCGGGGGAAGCTCCAGAGAAGCTGCCGCGGCGGTGAAGAAGTATACTGCTGCTCTAAGGGCGCTGCCCTGCTGGGAAGAATGGTCCACGGCCGGGTCATCGGCCAGCGTCTCCTGGACGGATCAGATGGGCGCTTCGGGTGCGAAGAATTTTAACAGCGTGACCTTTGAGGGAGTGGCTACCGCCTGCGGATCACATTACCGCGACCTGGTCATCAGGCGCCGGGGCTGCTATAATTGCCCCATTCGCTGCCGCGCGGTAGTGCAAATTGACCGGGGCCGGCACCGGGGCTTTACCGGCGATCGGGGCGAATATGAGCCGCTCTCTTCATGGGGTCCCCGCTGCGGTAATTCCGACGGGCTTGAGAGTATTTACCTGCTCAACAAATGTGATGAATACGGCATTGATAACAAGGGTGCCGGCAACGTGATTGCCTTTGCCATAGATTTATTTGAGAGAGGGATTTTAACGAAGAGAGAAACCGGGGGGCTGGAACTGACCTGGGGCGATGCCCGGGCCATGGAATCCCTGCTGGATCAGATCGTATTTCGCCGCACCCGGTTGGGTGATCTTCTGGCTCGGGGGATGAAGGAAGCTGCAGCGTTGATCGGCCGGGGTGCGGATAAATATGCCTACCATGTAAAAGGACTCAGCCTTTCGATTTTGGATCCCCGCGGATTCAAAGCCACCGGCCTCGGCTATGCCGTCTCCAGCCGGGGCGGCGATTTCGGTTATGTTTATGCCAAGCCGGAGTACTCTTACACCCCGGAGCAGGCGCTCAAGGCTTACGGCAGCGAAAAAGCTGCAGACCGCCTCTCGGAAGAGGGGAAACCCCGCATGGTTAGGGAGTGCCTCTGCGCCAATGCGGTAATTGATTCCCTGGGCATCTGCAAAATACCGGAATTCGGCATGCTCCTAGATTTTAACCTTACCGCGGCGGCCGAAATCATGACGGCATTCACCCGCGAAAATTACACCGGGGCAGATCTGCTTAAAATAGGCGAGAGAATAATCAATGCTGAAAGGTTGTTGAATTTCAGGTTTGGGGCCACGGGAGCTGATGACACCCTTCCGGACAAATTCACTGCCGAACCGGTCCCGGAAGGCCCCTGCAAGGGCCAGGTAATCAACTTGAAACCGATGTTGCGGGAATTTTACGCGCTGATGGGCTGGCACGAAGATGGGTCGATCGGCCCGGCCAGGTTAAGGGAGCTCGGCCTGGCGGGTTTTTCACCTGATCCAGACCTGCCGGATCTGGAAATGATCTAACAATGGAGGAGGCTGAAACATGGAAAAAATTATTTCTAACCACGGTTTACGGGTGACGCCATTTTTGAAATGGGTTACTCCATCGCAGCTGGAGCAGATCCACAATGCTTCCCTGGAGGTGCTTGAGCGGACCGGCATGATCGTGAAACATAAAGAGGCCCTAAGATTGCTTAAAGAGGCCGGCTGCCGGGTAAAAGATGAACGGGTCTGGGTTCCGGGCTGGCTGGTCGAGGAGTGTATCCGGCTGGCGCCGCGGCGGATTGCCGTCGCTGACCGGCTCGGCCGGCGGACCATGCTCCTGGAGAAAAACCGCGTCTACTACGGGACCGGCTCGGATCTCCCCTTTACCATTGACCTGGAGAGCGGCGAAAGGAGAACTTCGACGAAACAGGATGTTGTTGACGCCTCGAAGGTGGTTGATGCTCTGCCCAACTTTGATTTCCTGATGAGCTACGCCATCGCCTCCGATACCCCTTCCGTCGCCAGCGATCTGCACCAGTTTGAAGCGATGACCACTCATTGCAGCAAGCCGGTAATCTTTACCGCGCATAATCCTGAGAACACCGAGGCTTTAATCATGATGGCGGCGGCATGCGCCGGTGGAATGGAACATCTGGGCGCCTACCCCTATATCATCCGTTACTCCGAACCGATTTCGCCGCTGGTGCACACCCATGACGGTATTGGGAAAATGTTCAAATGCTTTGAATATAATATTCCGGTGGTCTATACACCAGGTATCCTGGCCGGGGCGACCACCCCGGTGACGAAGGCCGGCTGCATCGTGCAGATGAACGCCGAGAGCCTGGCCGGCGTGGTCATGGCCCAGTTGAAGAAGAAAGGCGCACCGGTGATTATCGGCGGTGGGGCCACGCCCATGGATATGAAGACGACGGCCACTCTCTACGGCGCTCCGGAAACGTCGATGAACTACGGGGTGATGACTCACCTGGCTCAATTCTGCGGCCTGCCGAACTTTACCGAGGCCGGTTGCGTCAACGCTCGGCTGCCCGACCTCCAGGCCGGCATCGAGGCGGCAATGAGCATCCTGCTGACGCAGCTTGAAGGATGCAACCTGGTGCACGATGTTGGCTATCTTGAAGGGGGCAAGACCGGATATCTGCCTTTCCTGGCTTTCTGTGAAGATATTATTAGCATGGCCCGCTACACGGGACGCGGCACCGCGACCTCGGCCGATCATCTGGCTGTTGACTGTATCGACGATGTCGGGCCCGGCGGTAACTTCATGAGTCATGAGCACACCTTCAAGTATTTCCGGGAGGAGATCTGGTCCCCCCGTTATATGATTCGCGACCGCTGGGAACAGTGGGAGGAGAAAGGAAGAACGATGCCGCTGGATCGGGCGGTTGAGGAGGTCAAAAACATCATGGCCAATCATCACGCTCTCTCCCTGCCCGATGGGGCTGCAGAAGAGATGCAGCGTATTATCAAAGACTACGAAAACAAGGGTAAATCATAGCAGAAGGGGGTATCACAATGCGCTGCGCAAGCAAGCACGGGGCGGGAATTCTCTTCCGCACCCTTGAACTTAAGCAGATCGAAGAACTTCACAGCGCCGCCCTGCGAATATTGAACGAGGTCGGTGTAACCATCCATCACGAGGAAGCAGTGGCCCTGCTGTTAAGAGGAGGCGCCCATGTAGAAGCCGAAAACCGCGTTTATATCCCCGCGTCTCTGGTGGAGCAAGCGCTTCGCACCGCCCCTTCAAGGATTACCCTGTATAACCGCCTCGGGGAACCGGCGCTCTGGCTGGAAAAATCGAACGTTCATTTTGGGACCGGATCTGATACCTTGATCTATCTTGACCCCTTTACCGGGGAGCGCCGCCCCTGGCGGAGTGAAGATGCGGCGGCGGCAATCCGTATCGTCGACGCCCTGCCCCATCTGGATTTTGTCATGTCCATGGGGCTGCTCTCCGAGGTCGACAAGCGGATGATCAACCGCTTGCAGTATGCCCTGATGCTGAAAAATAGCGTCAAGCCGCAGGTGGTGATCGCGGAAGACGCTTCCACCGTCGCCGATATCATCGAGATGGCCGCCGCGGCCGTGGGCGGAAAAGAGAAGCTGCAGCACCGGCCGCTTTTTGCTCTCTACTGCGAGCCCACTTCGCCGCTGCAGCTGCCCTTTGAATCGGTGGATAAGCTGCTGCTTGCCGCCCAATGCAGGGTCCCGGTAAACTTTGCCTGCGGCGCCGTGGCCGGGGCTTCGACACCGGTAACCGTGGCCGGGACGGTGGCCCAGGCCAACGCGGAGGCGCTGGCCGGCCTCGTTATACACCAGTTAAAGAACCCGGGCGCTCCGTTCCTTTATGGCTACGGAGATTCGCCCCTCGATATGCGCACCATGCAGGCTCTCTACGCTGTGCCCGAAGCGCTGCTGCTGCAGGGAGCGCTCTGCGACCTGGCGCGCTTTTACGGGCTTCCCTCCTGGGGCTATGCCGGCTGCAGCAGCGCCAAGTTATTTGACGAGCAGGCTGTAGTGGAGGCGACCATCTTTACCCTGCTGGGAGCGCTGCAGGGCTGCAACATTATGCATGATGTTTTCTATATTGAATCGGGCCGGACCGGTTCTCTGGAGCTGCTCGTGCTGATGGATGAAGTGATCTCCCGGGTGAAGTTTCTGCTGCGCGGGCTGGACAGCTCCAGGGAACATCTGGCAATGGAGGCGATCCGGAGAGTGGGGCCCGGCGGAAGTTTCCTGGGCGATGAGCATACCGCCAGGCATTTCCGGGATAGCTGGCAGCCGGTCCTCTCGGATTTCAACAGCTTTAGCGCCTGGAAGGAGGCAGGTGCAAAAACAATGGGCGGCAGGATTAACGAGAAGATCAGTCGGCTTCTGAAAGAACATCGCCCTCTACCGCTGGAACCGGCCGCGGAAAAGAAAATCGATGAGATTATCGAGCGGGCCCAAGGAAAATTGGCTTAGTTTGTCTGAACGGGTATTGGAGTTTCCGGAAAAGCACATTTCTCTGAATATGGTTTTGTCGCCTATTTGTCAATAATAGAAAAACATTTGCAATACTTAAAAGCAATATGCTTTGTTTGAACAGGAGAGCGCCTTTAAGATAAGCGGTTTTATGGAAGCGAGAGGCACAAAAAAGTCAGGATCAGATACCCGGTGAACTTGGCACTGTTATTGCTTGATTATTTGGGGTAGCGGTTATTTGTTGTTCCAGGAATTTAGCATTTTGCAACGGGAGCCATCTGTAATGATTTAAGGGACAGGAGAAGAGGGGGGCGGGTTTGTGCTGCGGAACAACCGGGTTGTTCTCGGCGTGATTGGAGCCGATGTGCATGCCGTGGGGAACAAGATCCTGGAGATGGTGTTAAGCGAAGCCGGTTTCGAGGTGATCAACCTCGGGGTGATGGTTTCGCAGGAAGAATTTATCAACGCTGCCGTGGAGAGCGACGCCGGAGTAATATTGGTCTCATCTCTTTACGGTCATGGCGAGATCGACTGCCGCGGTATGCGTGAAAAATGCCGCGAAGCCGGGATCGGAGAGATCCTTCTTTATGCCGGCGGCAATCTGGTGGTGGGCAAACGCACCTTTACCGAGGTGGAGGAGCTATTCAAGGAGATGGGTTACAACCGGGTCTATCCCCCCGGCACCCTGCCCGAAGAGGCCATTGTCCACCTAAGGGAAGATCTGGCGTTATGAAAGCGCTTCTGATTGACTTTGGCAGTACCTATACCAAGGTTGCTCTTTTATCTTTAGATCCTCCCGGTTTGATCGACGTTTCCCAGGCTCCGACGACAGTCCACAGCGGCCTCATGGAAGGCCTGGAGGCTGCCCTGGCCTCCTTTTCAGCTGCGCAGCTTAGGGGGGTTACCTTCAGGAGGGCCTGCAGCTCCGCCGCGGGCGGCTTAAAAATAGTCGCCGTGGGCCTTGTTCCCGAATTGACGGTCAAAGCAGCCCGTGAGGCGGCCCTGGGAGCGGGAGCCCGGGTGCTCTCGGCCTATGCCTACACCCTTAACCAGGATGAGCTTGCCGAAATCAATTCCCTGCAGCCCGATCTGCTGCTTCTGGCGGGCGGCACTGACGGCGGTGACCGGAAAGTAATTCTGGAGAATGCCGCCCGCATTGCCGCTTCCGGCCTGCCCGTGCCGGTGGTGGTGGCGGGGAACAAGTCGGCGGCAGACGAGGCCGCATCAATCTTGAAAGGGAAAGTGTCCCGGGTAGTTGTTACCGGCAACGTCATGCCCGGGATAAACCGGCTTCATGTTGAACCGTGCCGTGAAGCAATCCGCGAGCTGTACCTTTCCGAGATCACCAGAGCCCGAGGTCTGGACGATGTGCAGCAGCGGGTCGGCCTGGTCATGCCCACCCCCCTGGCGGTGATGAAAGCAGGCGAACTTTACTGGAAGAGCTTGACGGAAGATGTAGTGATCGTTGATCTGGGCGGAGCGACCACAGACGTGCACTCCTATGGCGACGGCAGGCCTCGCGGGGGAGGCCGTATTGTCAAAGGCCCGCCGGAACCCCTGATCAAGCGCAGCGTCGAGGGGGACCTGGGGATGCGGGTGAGTCTGCATTCCCTATTGGAAATCATTCCTTCCGGGGAGCTGGTCGGATCGCTCCCCTTTACGGCGGAAGCCGGTGAACTGGTTGCCTATGCTCAAAAAGCCGCCTTCTCCCGCGGCTTTTTACCTCAGGGTGAAAGGGAGCGCGCTTTTGACGGCGCCTTTG
This sequence comes from uncultured Syntrophomonadaceae bacterium, assembly GCA_964345455.1. GTDB lineage: Bacteria > Bacillota > Dethiobacteria > DTU022 > DTU022 > JAAZIN01. The sequence continues at coordinate 30,946 of CAYFRE010000009.1, forward strand.
CCGCCGCAGCCATCCGCGAGGCCCTGCGGCGTCATGCCGGCTCTTTAACAGAGACCTATACGCCCGAAGGGCGGCTGTGGGTGCAGCGGGGGAAAGACTTAACCGGTGTCGCTGCTGTCATGGCCACCGGCGGCGCCCTGGTGCACAGTGAAGATCCCGGCTCATTGATCAGGGCGGGACTTTCCCTGGACGATCCCCTGCTCCTCTCCCCCCGCTCGCCGCAGCTTTTTCTGGACCGCTCCTATATCCTGGCCGCTGTGGGTCTCCTGGCCGAAGCCTGGCCGGAGGCGGCGCAGATAATTCTACAGGAAACATTATTGTCTTTGGGGGGGATCACAGGTTGAACCTGAAACAGGATTTGCAAAACCGGTGCTGGGATGACTCTCATTTTGTCGCTGAACGCGGCGCCGTGCTGACCTCGTGGCCGACCGGCGTGGGGGTCGATCTCTCCGAAGCCTTTGCCTTTCACCGGACCTTGCCCGAGAGCAAGAAGGCCTACCGCAAGCTGCGGGCGGGGCATGAAGAGGGGCGTATCTTTCTGCAACCGCGCGCCGGGGTGGCCCTGCTTTCCGAACATCTTGTTCTTCTGAGCAAACTGGATCTGGAAGGACAGGCCGACTTTTTGCCGACTACGATCGACTCCTACACCCGGCAGAACCGCTACGAAGAGGCCCAGAAAGGAATTGAAGAGTCAAAGCTGGCCGGGCGCTCCCTCCTGAACGGCTTTCCGGCGGTGAACTACGGCGTGCTCAACTGCCGCAAGATTGTCGAAGCTGCCGGGGTCCCCGTCCAGGTCCGCCACGGCACTCCCGATGCGCGCCTGCTGGCCGAGATCACCCTGGCGGCGGGATTCAGCGATTTCGAAGGCGGGGGCGTCTCTTACAACATCCCCTATGCCAGGGATATTCCGCTTGAACTTTCCATTTACCACTGGCAGTATGTGGACCGTCTTTGTGGCGCCTACGCGGAAAACAATATTATCATCAACCGGGAAATGTTCGGCCCTTTAACCGGCACCCTGGTCCCGCCGTGCATCTCCCATGCTGTTGGCATCATCGAGGCGATGCTGGCAGCGGAGCAGGGAGTGAAAAGCATCACCATCGGTTACGGCCAGGGGGGCAACCTGCTGCAGGATGCGGCGGCCCTGCGCAGCCTGGCCCGGCTCGGCCGGAGCTACCTGGATCGCGCCGGATTCGATGATGTCCTGCTGACCACGGTCTTTCACCAGTGGATGGGCGGCTTTCCGCAGGATGAATCGAGGGCCATGGGAGTGATTGCCTGGGGCGCCGCCACTGCGGCGCTGGGCGGTGTGGACAAGGTCATCGTCAAGACTCCGCATGAAGCCCTGGGGATCCCTACCGCCGAGGCCAATGTTGCCGGTCTGCTCTGTACCCGCCAGGTAATCAGCATGCTCGAAGCACAGAAGCTTTTACAGACAGAGGAGCTTACCGAAGAAGAAGCGGTCATTGAGCGTGAAGTCGGTGAGATAATTGCCAGGGTGCGGGAACTCGGTGAAGGCGACCTGGCCCTGGGCACGGTGCGCTCCTTTGAGGCGGGAGTGCTTGATATCCCCTTCGCCCCGTCGAGTTGGACCCGTGGAAGCGTTATTCCGGTGCGCGACAAGGAGGGGGCCATCCGGATACTTCGTTTCGGCGGCCTGCCTTTCTCCGGGGAAACCCGGGATTATCATATCGCCAGGGTAAAGCAAAGAGCAGGCGCCGAGAAGCGTGATCCGGGTTTCCGCATGGTTATCGACGATATCTATGCCATCAGCAAGGGACGGCTGGTGGGGAAACCGAGGTGATCTGGAGATGAGAATTGAACAGGTGCTGGCTGCTCCCGGCCTGACCGGATTTTATTTTGACGACCAGCTGGCGATCAAGATGGGTGCGGTAGAAGACGGCGCCGCCTACCGCGGGCGCCCGAAGACTGAAGGCTTTCGCGAAGTGCGCCAGCGCGGCGAATCCTTGAGCATCATATTTCTTCTGAGCGGCGGCGAGATTGCTTTTGGGGACTGCGCCGCGGTGCAGTATTCCGGCGCTGACGGGCGGGATCCGCTTTTTTTGGCGGAAGAATTTGCCCCCCTGGTAGAAGGCTACCTGGCCGGGCGGCTGACCGGCCTTGAGATCGGCACTTTCCGCGAGACGGCAGAAAGACTCGATTCTCTTCCCGGTCCGGAGGGAAATAAGCTGCATACGGCTCTGCGTTACGGCCTGTCACAGGTCCTGCTGCATGCCGTTGCTTTAAAGAGCAGAAAGCTTATGTGCGAGGTGCTGGCCGAAGAATACGGGCTGCCGCTTATTCCGGACCCGGTCCCCATATTTGCCCAGAGCGGCGACGACCGTTACACTCACGCCGACAAGGCCATGATCAAACGGGCCGATGTACTGCCGCACGGCCTGATCAACAATGTCCAGAGCAAACTGGGCTCCAATGGGGAGAAGCTGCTGGAGTATGTCCAATGGCTGCGGAAGCGGGTTGCCGAGCTGGGCGGCGCCGGCTACCGGCCGGTTTTACACATCGATGTTTACGGTACGTTAGGGCTAGCTTTTGGCAATAATCTTGATAAAATCAGCGCTTACCTGGGCCGCCTCGTGGCGGCGGCGGCGCCCCTGAGCCTGCGTCTTGAAGGACCCGTGGATATGGGCTCGAAAGAGAGGCAGATCGAGACGCTGGCGAAACTGAAAGAGAAGCTTGCCGAGCAGGGCAGCGGGGTAGAAATTGTGGCCGACGAATGGTGCAATACCTATGAAGATGTCCGGGATTTTGTTGACGCCGGCGCGGCTCATATGATCCAGGTAAAGACACCAGACCTGGGGGGTCTGCACAACAGCGTTGAGGCAATTCTCTACGCCAAAGAGCGCGGAGTGGGCGCCTACCTGGGGGGCAGCTGCAATGAGACCGACCGCTCGGCGCAGGTTTGTGTGCATGCGGCCCTGGCGGTCCGGCCCGACCAGATGCTGGCCAAGCCGGGGATGGGCGTTGATGAGGGAATGATGATTGTCTTTAACGAGATGCAGCGGGCGTTGCGTATACTAAAACTAAAAAGAAAGCAGGTGTAGGGACAGCACCATGACAAAACCGATGGTACTTCTTTCACCGACAGCGATCCTGGGATACGGATTCCCTGAAAGCTCTTTTACCCGCGGACTTTCCTTTGAACCTGACCTGATCGCGGTAGATGCCGGTTCCACCGATCCCGGCCCTTACTACCTCGGTTCGGGGAGCTGCTTTGTGCCTCGCGGCGCTGTGAAAAGGGATCTGGCTTATCTTCTGCGCGCAGCCGTATCCCGGCGGATCCCTCTTCTGATCGGCTCCGCCGGCGGTTCGGGAGCGAAGCCGCACCTGGCCTGGTGCCGCGAGATCATCCTGGAGGCAGCCCGGGAAGAGGGGCTTTCTTTCCGTTTGGCGGTGATCCCGGCTGATATCCCCAAGGCTTATCTCCTGAATGCGCTGGCTGCCGGAAAAGTGCAATCCCTGGGACCGGTGCCCGGGCTGAGTGAGGCGGACGTGATCGACAGCACCTACCTGGCCGCCCAGATGGGGACTGAGCCCTTGATCGCCGCCCTGGAAGGCGGCGCCGATGTGGTTCTGGCCGGCCGCTGCTACGATCCGGCTGTCTTTGCGGCGCTGCCCATCAAGCGGGGCTACCCGGCGGGGTTGGCCCTGCACCTGGGGAAGATCCTCGAATGCGCCGCCATTGCCGCCCTGCCCGGCAGCGGCAGCGACTGCATGATCGGCATCCTCGATGAGGACCGCTTCACGGTCGAGCCGGCCTCCCTTCAGCGCCGGGCCACCGTGGATTCGGTGGCCGCGCATACTCTCTACGAAAAGGGAGATCCTTACCGGCTGCCCGGCCCGGGCGGTCTACTTGACTTAAGCGGGAGCTCTTTTACGCAGGCAACCGACCGCCGCGTGGAGGTAACAGGAAGCCGCTTTCTCCCGGCCTCGACGTATACGGTCAAAGTCGAGGGGGCGAAAATGATCGGCTACCGGGTGATCACCATTGCCGGCGCGCGCGATCCCCGCTTCATTGCGGCTCTCGATCAGATCATTGCCGGAGTCAGGGAGCGGACCGGGGACAACTTCTCCCGCGAGGCGGACCGCTTCGAGCTGATCTTCCATATTTACGGGCGTGACGGGGTCATGGGGAAGCAGGAGCCGCACCCCCTCCCTTCTCACGAAGTGGGTATTGTCATCGAGGCGGTAGCGGAGACGCCGGAGCTGGCCGAGGCGGTGCTGGGCTTTGCCCGCTCGACAATGCTGCATTACGGTTTTCCGGGACGGTTTTCCACTGCCGGAAACCTCGCCTTTCCCTATTCTCCTTCCGACTTCAAGGTGGGGGGAGCCTATGTATTTTCGGTCTATCACTTGCTGACCGTGGATTGCCCGGAAGAGCTGTTCCCGATCACTTACGAGGAGGTTCGCTCATGAAACCGCTGGTGGAGCTGGCGTCGGTGATCCGTTCAAAAAATGCCGGTCCTTTTGAGCTGACCATCGATATTATCTTTAAGGAGAGGGACATTTACGAGCGGATGAAGCGGGAACAGAGCTTGAACGCCGCGCTTATCGCCCGCCTTTACCGCATCCCGGAGGATGATGTTGTTGCCGTGACCTACTTTGATCCTGCTGCAGCTTTCAAGGCGACCATGAAGCGGCAGCTCCCGTCGGGAAACCTGGGAGAAAAGGACATTTATGGCGCTCAGCAGCATGCTCCCCTGCTTGAACTTTCTCTGCCGTGGAGTGATAGCGATGCCGATGCCCCATGAATATCTGATCAGGTCGGTTTATTTCGCACCGCGGGGCCGCAAAAGGATCCATGAACTGGGCGCGCACCTGACGCAGCGCTATCTTTCCGCTGAAGACAGCCTGGTCGGAGTGATCGGTGATGCCGGGGCCGGCAAGTCGGTGCTGATTCAGGGGATGTTCCCGGGTCTGGAACTGACCAACGATGACGAGGGGATCAATGTGCGCCCCCTGCCGCTGCTGTACCATTTTGAAAGCGGTATCTTTGAACATCATACCTATCATCTTGATATGCATTTTGAACAGGCTTTTACCCAGCCGCCGGTTCTGGCCGAAGCGGTGCACAAGGCGTTGCGTGAAGGCTGCCGGGTGATCGTGGAGCACTTCGACCTGCTCTACCCGGTTTTAAAGATGAATGCCCATGTCCTTGTGGGCATCGGGCAGGAGGTGATCATCGCCCGTCCGGGTCTTTTCGGCCCCTTCCCGGAAGAGATCAAGTCGGTGGTATTCAAGTCGCTTTACAACCGGAAGATGGCTCACTCCGCCGAAGATATTACCCAGCTTGTTCTGGAAAGGATGGGAGCGCCGCCGGCGGAAGGTCACGGCGATGTCTGCAGCGGCTTTACCCTCTATTACAGCCGCCGGCCGGCGACCGAGCTGGCGCTGGTCGAAGAACTGGTCAGGGATGTGATCGGCCGGGATCTGCCGATTACTCCTGCCGATAACCGCAAGATCACCATCGGCGAGATGTCGCTGCACTGTACCGGCCCGCGGCTCCACGTGCGCAGCACCGGCGAGATCAAAAACTTCCGCCTGGGAAAGGAGTATCTCCGCGATCCCCTTACCGGGATCTACAGCATCGTCGGCAAAGTAGGGTGACAGGGGA
>CAYFRE010000010.1:0-33560 GCA_964345455.1 uncultured Syntrophomonadaceae bacterium
CGCACGCTGGGATCTGCACGGGGGGTGCCGGGTAACCGGTATTCCTACCGTAACTGTTGATATATTTTCAAACGCGGTAAATAATAACCAATCCCTCCGGTTGACTGACCCTTTCGTATACCCCTTGTCATAATTCATCACATAAAATATTTAATGTCTGTATAATGGGGTTAAATCCCTCGGCTTTAGCCGAAACCTTTTAGGTCAACAAGGTATAAGAATCTTCACCTCTGGAAAAAGGGATACTTGGTCTAGAGGTGATGTAGATGCAGGAATATAGGAAGACGTCTCATGCGACATTTGACCTGAAGTATCACCTGGTATGGATCACCAAGTATAGGAAGCCGGTATTTGTAGGGAAAGTTGCGCTACGAGCGAGAGAGCTAATCAGGTTGGTATGTAAGAAGAACAATGTAGAAATATTAGCGGGTCATGTATCAAAAGACCATGTGCACCTCCTGGTGTCAGCACCACCGCATTTGTCGGTAAGTAAGTTGGTTCAGTATATAAAGGGCTACAGTTCAAGAAAGCTGCTGATGGAATATAAGCATCTAAACAAGCAGTTCTGGGGTCAATATCTGTGGGCAAGAGGGTATTTTGCAGCAAGTAGTGGGAACGTGACAGATGAGGTAATACTGGAATATATCAAAAATCAAGATATTGAGGAAAACCAGAAAGCAAATAATTTTACGTTGGAAGATCTTTAGGCTGCTTTCAGCAGCAAATCCAACCCACCTGCTTTAGCAGGTGGTGGTTGGGTTTTGTAATTCTGAGCGCAGCGAAGAATCCTTGCACGGCGACTTGGGATTTAGAATGACAGATCCTTCGCTTCGCTCAGGATGACAAGCAGTAACTAGTCGAGCTAGTCTGAAGTAGGCAAAAACGAACAGGCTGCAAGCACTGAAGATTTGAAGGGAACAGATGAAATTGCTCTATTGACAAAAGTGCTCCGGTAGGGGTATGGTTTAAATGATAAGACATTCGCTGCGCTTCGGGAAGTTGGGTTTGAATCCCACGCGGAGCCGCCGCTGTAAAGGTCGAGCCTGTTTCAAGATGCCACTGTGGGTGGTGCCCATGGGAAGGCGAAATCAGGCGATGACGCCCGAGCCAGAAAACCGGCGCAGCGAATCAATCATCAGGCTGACGGAGCTTTGGCCGGTATGAATAATGCAAAGCACAACTTTGCTTTCTCTACCCTTTCCGTCCGCCGGAAAGGGTTTTTGTATGCGGAAACAGATGAGTCTGTCTATGAAAGTGACCCGGCCTGTGCTGCCGCTGCGCGGCAAGCCGCGCCATCCTGTCAGTCATGGCAAGCCAGGAGCGCCCACCCGTCGATTTGAACGGGCCGTGGAGACCGTGTCGGGGATACCGGACGGGCGAATAGAGGTGGGCGCATGAAGCTGCTCCGGTCTGTAGCTCTGGCATTGGCCATGTTTTCGCGTCTACCGGTGCCCAAAGTGGCCTGGAACGAAGAAAACATGCGCTACGCGATCTGCGTGCTGCCGCTGGTGGGGGCTGTTGTCGGGCTGTGCTTATGGTTCTGGGCATGGCTCGGGAAGGCGCTTGGTTTAGGCTCTTTTTTGCTGGCCGCCGGGTTGACCCTGCTTCCGGTGGCTGTAACCGGCGGGATTCACCTTGACGGTTTTGGCGATACGATTGACGCCCTGGCCAGCCATGCCGAGCCGGCCCGCAAGCGGGAGATCTTAAAGGATCCGCGTTGCGGCACGTTTGCCGTGATCGGTCTCTGTGCATACCTGCTGCTATACTTCGCTCTCTGCACGGAGCTGACCCCGGATGCAGATACGCTTCTGCTTCTCGGAAGCATGCATCTTCTGAGCCGGGTCTGGTGCGCTATCTCGGTGGTCTGCTTTCAGGCCGGCAGCGGGAGAGGGCTGCTTTATACATTTAAAGGCTCGGCGGATGAAAAACGCTCCGCGGTTTTCCTTTTTGGGTTGCTCACGCTCTGCGCCGCGGCAATGCTGCTTGTTGACTGGAGAGCCGGCGCAGCGATGCTGCTTGCATCATTCGCCGGTGCATTATACGTGCTGCTCATGTCGCGGCGGCAATTTGGCGGTATGAGCGGTGATCTGGCGGGATTTCTGCTCCAACTTGGCGAGATTTCCATGCTGGCCGCACTGGTCCTGATCCGGAATGTGGTGTAAGAGGTTGCAATCCACTAATCAAGCGGGTGGCGGCGGCATAAGCCATCATCGAGGGATAATCATATGGAAGTGATTCTGCTGCGGCATGGGAAGACGGAGGGCAACCTGGCCGGCCGCTACATCGGCCGGACTGATGAACCGCTTTGCGAAGCGGCCAGGCGTCAGCTGCGCGAAGTGAAACCGTTTACGGGGGTATCCAATGTACTGGCCAGCCCGCTGCGGCGGGCGCGGGAAACAGCACGCCTCCTGTTTCCGGAGGCGGCGCTGACCATTTGCCGCGATTTGCGGGAGATGGATTTCGGTGATTTCGAGGGGAGAACGGCCGGGGAGATGGCTGCCGATCCCGCCTACCGCCAATGGGTCAGAGATGGCTGTACCGGACCCTGCCCCAATGGTGAGAGCCTTGAGAGCTTCATGGCGCGCACCTGCGGCGCCTTTGACCTGGCGGTGCGCCGGAGTATCTCCCGGAAGGAAGAGCGCCTGGTCGTGGTGGCGCACGGCGGGAGCATCATGGCGATCATGAGCCGCTTTGCCAGGCCGCGGCGCCCGTTCTTCGAATGGCATGTGAAACACTGCTGCGGTTACCGCGCCAGGCTGGACGGGGGCAGGTGGGCCGGCGCGGCCGTGTTTCAAGATTATGCCGGATGGGAGTTGTGCCGCCGGTGATCTCGCTATCTGCCCTGCTGATCGGTTTTGCCCTTGACCTTCTGCTCGGCGACCCGCCGCGCTTTCCGCATATCGTCGTGGGCATGGGAAAGGTGATCTCGTGGATGGAAAACGGCCTGCGCAGGGTTTTTCCCGATACTGTAAAAGGCGAGCTGTGCGGCGGAGCTCTCCTGGCCCTATCGCTGCCCCCGCTCTCGTTGGGGATAACCTGGGGCGCGCTGCACCTGTGCAGCCTGGCGCATCCCCTGCTGCGGCTTCTGGTGGAAAGCCTTATTTGCTGGCAATGTCTTGCCCTGCGCTCTATGACTGATGCGGGTATGAGGGTTTATACCGCCCTGGAGCAAGATGACCTGCCGGCGGCGCGCCTGGCCGTGGGGCGGATCGTGGGGCGGGATACCGCAGCCCTGGATCGGGCCGGAGTGACCCGCGCCGCGGTGGAGAGCGTGGCCGAAAGTTTAAACGACGGCGTGATCGCGCCGCTGCTCTACATGCTTGCCGGCGGGGCGCCGCTTGGCGTCTTCTACAAGGTGATCAACACCATGGACAGCATGATCGGATACAAGAACAGGCGTTATCTCTATTTCGGACGAGCCGCCGCTATCCTGGACGATATCGCCAACTTCATCCCCGCGCGGCTTGCGGGGCTGCTGATCGTACCGGCCGCTTTCTGTTTAAAACTGGACGGAAGGAACGCATGGCGCATTTTCCGCCGCGACCGCCACAAGCATGCCAGCCCCAATTCCGCGCAGACCGAGGCCGCCTGTGCGGGGGCGCTGCATCTGCAGCTTGGCGGTGATGCCGCTTACTCCGGAGAAACCTTCTCCAGGCCCACGCTGGGCGATGACGACCGCCCGATCATCCCGGCCGATATCGGGCGGGCCAACCGGCTGCTCTGGGGTTCATCTATCATCTGCCTGCTGCTGGGCCTGCTCGTCAAGGGGGCGATCCTGTGGCGCTGATCCATGGAGGAGATACGGAGTCCTACCGGCTGCAATACGGGCGGGTCCCGCTGGATTTCTCGGCAAACTGCAATCCACTGGGTGTGCCCGCAGGGGTGGAGCGGGCCATCTGTGATGCCGCCGCGCATGCCGACGGTTATCCCGATCCGCTCTGCAGAGAGCTGTGTGCGGCCATCGCCGGGCACATGGGCACAGCGCCGCAGATGGTGCTGTGCGGCAATGGGGCAGCCGACCTGATCTATCGCCTGGTCCTGGCCCGGAAGCCAAAACGCGCCCTGGTGCCCGCGCCGTCATTTGCCGAGTATGAGCTGGCCCTGGGCACGATCGGCTGTGAAGTGATCCGGCATCCGCTCAACAGGGAGCATGGTTTTTCTCTTACCGGGAGCATCCTGGGGGCCCTTGAGCCGGGCCTGGAGATGCTTTTTTTATGCAATCCCCATAACCCCACCGGGCTGACCATCGATTCCGCGCTGCTGCAGCGCATCCTGGAAGCCTGCGAAAGGGAGGGGATCCTGCTGGTGATGGACGAGTGCTTCAACGGCTTTCTGGACGAACCTGAAAAACATACCCTGAGGCGGCGCCTTTCTGAATACAAGCATCTCCTGGTAATAGATGCCTTTACCAAGCTTTACGGGATGGCCGGGGTGCGCCTGGGCTACTGCCTCTCCGGCAACAAGGCGCTGCTCGAAGCGATGCGCCGCGCCGGACAGCCCTGGGCGGTCTCCTCGCCGGCGCAGGCGGCCGGGATTGCCGCGTTGAAGGAGCGCGATTATATTCAGCGGGCGCGGGCCCTCATCCAGGCGGAAAGAAACTTTTTGATGGATGAGCTGCAGGAGCTGGGGATAAAGGTATGGGGAGGCGAAGCCAACTACATTTTCTTCTACACAGAGGTCCCCCGCCTGGCCGGGCGGATGCGCGATGCCGGGATCCTGATACGGGATTGCGGCAATTACGCGGGGCTTTCCAGTGGCTACTATCGAATTGCCGTGCGCACACATGAGCAGAATCTCCGGCTGGTCGGGGCGCTCCGGGCAGCGGCAGGTGAAGAGAGATGACCGGGAGCGGCGCGATTCTGTGTATCATTGACGGGATGACCGATGAGCGCTTTCGTCTCGAGCGATATCCCCACCTGGCCGCGATGAAGCCGGCGGGTGCCTGCGGAGAGCTGCAAACTGTGCCTGACGGTCTTCCTGCAGAAAGCTACCCCTGCATCGCTACGCTTCTGGGGATACCCCCGGCGCAACTCCCCGAACATGCCCGCGGCTACCTGGAGGCCCTCGGAGCGGGGATCTCCATGGGTCCCCGCGACCTGATCATGCGGGGCAGCTGGGTCCGTCTCGACGGGGCGGGGCGTATTAAGGGCGTGGCCTCACCGCCGAAACGGGTGCCCCGGTTTTCGGAGGCCGGCTATCATCACCTGGGTGATTATAAAACCTTGCTCGTCCTGCGCGGTGCGGCGGAAGCGCTGGACCGTATTACCACCTTTCCGCCTCATGCAAATGCAGGCAAATATCTGGCGGAGATATTTCCGCAGGGGGATGAGCGGCTGACCGGGCTGGTGCGGCAAAGCTGCGTAGAAGATCGTGCGCTGCTCCCGTGGGGGCAGTCAGCTCCCTGCTACCTGCCCCCTTTCCGGCCCCGGGCGGCGGCGGTCGGGGCGGCGCTGATCGTGCAGGGGCTCTGCCGGGCTGTGGGAATGAAGGTCCATACGGATACCCGCTTTACCGGAGATACGGATACCGCTCTCCGGGCCAAGGCAGAGATGGCCCTGGCCCTGGCTGTAAAGAACCGTTTCGTGCTGCTGCATATCAACGGCGCCGATGAGGCCTCTCATCGCCTGGATCGGTCTGAAAAGGAGGGCTTCCTGCAGCGGGTAGATCTTGAAGTGGTTGCTGCCTTGAAAAAGTCAGCCGGGCCGGTTCTGATATGCGCCGATCACGGCAGCAGTCCCTTTACCGGCAGACATCTGGGTTCCCCGCAGCCGTTTGTGCTTTACGGTCAAAATCTCAAGGGCAACCTGGGGATGATGCCAGGTACTGCAGCAATAAAACTTTTACTGGAGGGAGTTACATGGCCAAACCGATCATGATCCAGGGGACGATGTCCAGCGTCGGGAAGAGCCTTATCTGCGCCGGGCTGTGCCGGATATTCAAGCAAGACGGCTACCGGGTGGCCCCGTTTAAAAGCCAGAACATGGCGCCGGACAGCTTTATCACGGAAGAGGGATTGGAGATGGCGCGGCCCCAGGCCATGCAGGCGCAGGCAGCCGGACTCGAGCCCTCCGTTCTGATGAATCCAATCCTGCTTCAACCCACCAGCGACGCAGCCAGCCGGGTGATCGTGCAAGGACAGCCGGTAGAAATAATGAGCGCCGCCGATTACTTTGCCTGCAAGCGGCAGCTTCGTTCCGTGATCATGGCGTCATACCGGGAACTGGCTGCGCAATATGAGATCATCGTGATCGAGGGGGCCGGCAGCCCCGCAGAGATCAATCTCAGGGATAACGATATCGTCAACATGGGCATGGCCGGGATGGCCGGTGCACCGGTGCTGCTGGTGGGCGATATCGATCGCGGCGGTCTCTTTGCCGCCATATTCGGCACGGTGGCCCTGCTCGAAGCGAGCGAGCGCGAGCGGATCAAGGGAGTCATCATCAACAAATTCCGCGGAGATGTGGAGATCCTCCGTCCCGGCCTGGCCATGCTCGAGGAATTAATCAATATTCCGGTGCTGGGCGTGGTCCCGTATCTGTACCTGGATCTCGAAGATAAGGAGAACTTTGCAGAGCGGCTTGCAGAAAAAAGTTCGACCCGGCCCCCGGATGACCCGGGGCTGCTGCTGCGGCAAGAAGGGCCGCCGCCGGAACCGGAGCAGTACCGGGAACAACAATTCGATGCCCTGGCCTTGGCCCTACGGGAAAGCCTGGAGATGGAGCAGGTTTACAAGATCCTGGAGGGGGCCGCCGGCTCGTAGAAAGATCCGGGCCTGAGCCCGGCCCGAAAAACTCTTGTGCAAAGATGTGGGATCGGATAAAGTATATAAAAGGTTAAGATTGTATACCGGCAGCAGGTGCCCGCGAGGGAGAATAGGGAATCAGGTGTAAATCCTTGAGCGGTCCCGCCACTGTAACCAGGAACAAGCCTGCATGATACCACCGGGCCGGCCCACCGGTCCGGGAAGGTGCGGGGGAGGATGAACTGGAAGCCAGGAGACCTGCCTGTTGTCACCAGCCGGCGGGATGATGGTAAAGTCCCCAGCCCATTATAAGGGTTGGGGACTTTCTCTATAAAAACAACACAGGAGGTATGAAGATGCTGTTGGAAAAAACCGTTGCCAGGATCGGAGAACTGGATGCGGCGGCCATGGAGAAGGCACGCAGCCACCAGAAAAATCTGATCAAACCTTATGGAAGCCTGGGCATGCTCGAGGATGTGGCGGTCAAGATTGCGGGAATTACCGGGGAGATAAATCCGATCCTGGAGAAGAAAGCCGTGATCACCTGCGCCGGGGACCACGGGGTGGCGGCCCGGAGGGTCAGCGTGGCTGACCAGGAGGTGACCCGGCAGATGGTGCGGGGCTTTCTTGACGGAGGGGCGGCAATCAATGTCCTCGCCAGGCATGCCGGAGCCAGGGTGATCTGTGTGGACGTGGGGATGGCCAAACCGGTCGATGATCCCCGCTTGAAGGTGCGCCGGGTAGGTCCCGGCACGGACGACATCGCCGCCGGCCCGGCCATGAGCAGGGAGCAGGCCCGCGCCGCCGTGGAGGCCGGGATCGAGGCGGCCGCCGGGGAGATGGAACAGGGGGCGCAGCTGCTGGCCACCGGGGATATGGGCATCGGCAACACCACCCCCAGCACCGCCATCCTCGCCGCCTTCACCGGTTTTCCAGTGGAACTGATTACCGGAAAGGGAACCGGGATTGACCGGGAGGCCATGCAGCGGAAGTCGCAGATCGTGGAGCAGGCCCTGCAGGTGAACAAACCTGATCCCCGGGAGGGCCTCGATGTCCTCGCCGGGGTGGGGGGATTTGAGATCGGGGCTATCGCCGGAGTGATTCTTGTTGCCGCCGCCTCCCGGGTGCCCGTGGTTATAGACGGCTTTATATCCGGGGCGGGAGCGATGATTGCCCGCGCCCTGGCCCCGCGCGCTGTAGATTTCGTGCTGGCCTCGCATCTCTCGGAGGAACCGGGCCACCGGGTTATGTTAACCTGGCTCGGGGTGCGCCCGATGCTGCAGATGAATATGCGCCTGGGAGAGGGAACCGGGGCGGCGCTTTCTTTTACCCTGATCGACGCCGCCCTGAAAATCGCCAGGGAGATGGCCACCTTTGATCAGGCCGGCGTCTCCGATACCGGACTTCGCTAGGCCGGCGGAACTTGTACCTGCCGGCTGCTGGGCCGGAAGCCGGGGCAGATTGTAGGGCTATCTGTTCCGCCTTCCCGGCCATGAATGGCAAAAAGTGCCGGTAGCAGTTGCCAACCGGGCCTGAACATAGATACGGTTAAGCTTTCGCTTAACCGTATCATTTTAACCCTTGAAACAGTCTGTGTTTAACCGACCTTTACGATCAGCGCGGCGGCCGTGTCGCCGGCGGCGCAGCCGGTGATCATGGCATATCCGCCGCCCTTGATTACCGCTTCTTCGATGGCTTCGATGAGCATGCGTCCCATTGTGGGGGCCTGCGGGTGCCCGAAGACCATGGAGCTGCCGTAATTGTTGAAGGAAGTCTCATCGATTCCCAGCTCTTTGGCCAGGTAGAGGTCGTTGACGATGAACGGGTTATGGTTCTTGATCGCGACCATCTCCTTGGCGGTTAGCCCGGCGCGTTCGAGGGCTATTTTTGCCGCAGGTACCGGGGCTGCCGGCATGAATGCTTTCTTGGACCGGGCATACCCGTAGGAGATGACCTGGATGGTGATTTTGGGGTCGGCGCTGATCCCGGCGGCACGCTCCCTGGTGGTGACGATGATCCCCGCGTTGCCGTCAGCCGGGTGGGTTTGCCCTCCGAAGGTAAGAATACCGCCTTCCACTACCGGGCGCAGGCGCGCCAGGGCCTCTTTTGAGGTGGTGGAGATACCTTCATCGAGCTCCACCAGTTTGGTCTCCTTGCGGGATATCTTTACTTCTGCCGGGAACATGTAGCGCTTCTGGAAGGCCCGGTCGTTGGCCAGGGCATCGTCATACTGCCGGTAGCGGATCAGGACCAGTTCGTCGGCCTGCTCGCGGGTGAATCCCGCTTCCCTGGCCACATTTTCGGCGGTCATCAGCATGCCGATGTTTGTGGAGGGGTCGGCCCGCATATTGTCCAGGTTCCAGTTCTCCGAGACAACCTCGCCCCCGGGACCCAGCGGATTGGGCCAGATTGTATGCGGCCCGTTGGAGCAGCGGTCGACCAGCAGGCAGTACGCGGTATTGACATTTCCCATCTCCACGGCCGCGCCGGCGTTGAAAACAGTTGTCGTAGCGGTAGAGCAGGCCTGCATCACGGTCATGCCGGGGATATCCGGAGCGCCCATCAAGAAAGCGGCCCAGGTTGCGCCGAAGAAAACGCGGTGCTGCCCGATGGTGATGCCCAGGTAGAGATAGTCCAGTTCTCTCTGGTCCAGACCCTTGCTTTCAAACCAGCGCTTGCTGGTCTTCGCGCCGAGCTCGATCGCGTTTTCGTTTTGCAAACTGCCCTGCCATTTGCAAAACGGGGTGCTGTAGTATCCCTTGTAGGGAATATAGGCTTTTTTTAACATCTTTGCTCTCCTTTCATTGGATTATCGGGGCGGGTATATGCCGCGCTCCCTTATTATTACGCTATAACATCCGGCACTTTATCACCTTAATCAAGGGGCATGATTCTATATTTACTTGCAATATCCATGCCATTTGCTTAACCAGGAAGATTACGTCTCTATGGCTATTGCGGCCCATATTGCTTTAATTTTCGGTAAAAGATGAAATAAATTTCAGATTGATATTTTCAAAATGAGTTAATTCGTTATTAAAGCAAGCCGGGTATGATTCGGGTTTGGTTTTTCTGCTTAACCATGTTCCTTATATTTATTGCCGGAATGGCTTGGCACAGTTATTGCATTTCAGTATATAGAGGGAGTAATATAAAATATATCAAAGGACGGTGTTGCAATAATTATAGCACGATACCGGCCTACCGGGCAAAAAAGTGGTGGGCCTGTTACAATTTATCAATTATTCGGTTCATTGGTTTGTTAAAAAAAAATTCTGAATGGGAGGGGCGGTACCATTGCGGAAAGTCGAAGCGTTAACAATAACCGATCAGGTGGCGGAAATGTGCCAGGAAGCCAACATATTTCTCGGGGATGACGTGGTTGATGCCTTAAAGAAAGCATTGCTGGATGAAGAGTCACCTGCCGGCAAAGAGGTTCTGAAACAGCTGATTGAAAATGTAGAGATCGCTCGTAATGAGCAGATCCCTGTTCGCCAGGACACGGGGTTTGCCGTCTTTTTCGTGGATTGGGGGCAGGAAGTCCATTTAACCGGTGGCTCTCTGGAAGATGCAATCAACGAAGGTGTTCGCAGGGGCTACCGGGAAGGTTACCTGCGGAAATCGATAGTTTCAGATCCCCTGAAAAGAGTCAACACCGGCGATAACACCCCCGCTGTAATCCACACCTCCCTGGTTCCCGGGGACAAGGTTAAAATCACTTTTGCTCCCAAAGGCGGCGGCAGTGAAAACATGAGTACGGTGAAGATGCTCAAGCCGTCCGACGGTGTTGATGGCGTGGTCGATTTCGTGGTCAACCATGTCAAGGAGTCGGGGCCCAACCCCTGTCCGCCGATTGTTGTCGGCGTGGGGATCGGCGGCACCTTTGACAAGGTGGCGGTAATGGCCAAAAAAGCGCTAATCAGGCCTCTGGGAAAACCTCATCCGGAACCTTTCTATGCCAATCTGGAGCAAAGAATTCTTAAAGAGATAAACGATCTGGGTATCGGGCCGCAGGGTTTTGGCGGGCGGGTCACTGCCCTGGCGGTGCATATTGAAACTTTTCCCGCTCATATTGCAAGCCTGGCGGCAGCCGTGAACATCAACTGTCATGTTGCGCGTCACGTGGAACGAGTTATTTAGGAACTCAAGAACGTGAATTTGGGATTAATCTGTTAAGGAGGGTTTTCTGTGGAGATCAAACATTTGCACACTCCTCTCAGCGACGATGATGTGCTCGGGCTGAAGGCGGGGGACAATGTGCTGATAAGCGGTGTCATCTATACCGCACGGGATGCCGCTCACAAGAAAATGGTTGAATTGATCGCGAAGGGTGAACCTCTGCCCATAGATCTAGAAGGACAGGTCATCTATTATGTAGGGCCGGCCCCGGCTAAACCGGGCCAGGCTATCGGCTCCGCCGGTCCAACGACCAGCGGTAGGATGGATGCGTACACCCCTTTGACCCTGGAACAGGGTATGAAAGCCTGTATCGGGAAGGGGTTGCGCAATGCTGCCGTTAAGGAAGCCCTGAAAAAATATAAAGGGGTCTACCTGGCTGCTGTCGGGGGTGCCGGGGCGCTTCTTTCCAAACGGGTAACCAGGAGTGAAGTGGTTGCCTATCCCGAGCTGGGGGCAGAAGCAATTTACCGGCTGGAGGTGAAAGATTTTCCCGCCACGGTGATCAATGACGCTTACGGTAACGACCTCTACGAGGAAGGGATCAAGGCATATGCCAGGTAGAATGAAAAAAAAGGAGTTGAAAGAGAATATGAGTAACAAAGATGAACTTATGGCCAAGGCCAATAAACCGGGTGAAGATGCAATGCGCCTGCATCCCTTTTACCGGGGCAAGGTTGAGGTAGCTTTGAAGAGCTGTGTGCGGGATGTTAACGATTTTGCAATCTGGTATACCCCTGGCGTGGCGGAGCCCTGCAAGGCTATCGCCAAAAACAGGGATGAAGTTTACAAGTATACCAACAAGGGCAATTTTGTAGCCGTTGTCTCTGACGGTACGCGGGTCCTGGGGTTGGGTGATATAGGCCCCGAAGCGAGCAGGCCGGTCATGGAGGGAAAGGCTCTCTTGTTCAAGTATCTTGGCGGAGTTGATGCATTCCCCATCTGTGTTGATACCAAGGACCCTGACGAGCTGATCAAGTTTGTAAAAATGCTGCAGCCCTGCTTTGGCGGGATAAACCTGGAAGATATCGCCAGTCCGAAGTGCTTTGACATCCTCGATTGCCTGCGGAAAGAGTGCAACATTCCTGTCTGGCACGATGACCAGCAGGGTACCGCCCTGGTCACCCTGGCGGGGTTAATCAATGCGCTGAAAATCGTCGGGAAAAAGATTGGAGATATCAAGCTGGTTATGAACGGAGCCGGGGCGGCCAACCTCTGCTCTATCCGCCTGCTCATTGCCGCCGGAGTCGATCCGGCCAAAGTGATCATGGTGGATAGCAAGGGCACCCTTCACAAGGGGCGCGCCGACCTGGAAAAAGGCCATCCGATCAAATGGGAAATGTGCCGGAAGACCAATGCTGCCGGGCTGGTAGGCGGGGCACCTGAAGCCTTGAAGGGAGCGGACGTGCTTATCGCTCTTTCCAAGCCGGGTCCCGGCACTGTGAAGAAGGAATGGATTGCCTCCATGGCCAGGGATGCCATCGTTTTCGCCTGCGCCAACCCGAATCCGGAAATCTGGCCCTGGGAAGCCAAGGAAGCTGGCGCGGCGATCGTTTCCACCGGCCGCTCCGATTTTCCCAACCAGGTGAATAACTCCCTCGGATTTCCGGCAATTTTCCGGGGTGTGCTGGATGTCCAGGCTTCAACCATCACCGACGGCATGTGCATCGCTGCCGCCAGGGAGCTGGCTGCTTGCGCTCCCGACGGCGGATCGGATCCAGAAAGAATTCTACCAACCATGGATATGTGGGAGGTCTTCCCCCGTGTGGCCACCGCCACTGCGATGAAGGCGATCGAGGAAGGCGTCGCCAGAGTTAAGTTAAGCCGTGACGAGATCTACAAGAAGGCGGAAGCAATCATCCAGCGTTCGCAGAATTTGACCAGGACGATGATGGAAAAAGGGTTTATCTTACCGGCGCCATAACCGTATTTTAAAAGAGGTGCAAGCAGGATCTGCCGATATCGCTGTTTTCGCTTAATCGATAACAGCGATATCGGTTGTTCAAGTTGAATAGTGCCTGTAATCTAAAATGGAATTCAAGACTGTTATCGGCAACAACCCGCGTACCATGGATGAAAGGAAGTTCAGGCCGCCCGGCAGGCTCAGCGTTTTATGATGGCGGCAACTGCTGAATTCTGTAGGGCTGCCTGCGAAGCACTAATTGATTCCGAGTTTTTTCAACCGGCGCCAGAGAGTGGTGCTGCTGATTCCCAGGATGCGGGCAGCCTCTTGCTTTCTCCCGTTTACCTGCTGAAGGACCTTCATGATAGTTTCCTTTTCAATTTTAGATAGGAGTCCTTCTTCGTTTTGGCTTTTCTGCTGGTAGAGATCTTGCAACTGCTTCTCGCTGGAGTTTGATAATTGATCTGCAGCACTACTGTCCGTGATGGATCTTGTCACGGCCAGTTGCCTGTGATCAATCTCACCGATTTGCGGTTCGCCGGCCAGGGCGGCTTCCACATTGGCCCCGGTAATTATGTTGTTTTCAGCGATCACGATCAACCGTTCCAGAACATTCTCCAGTTGCCTCACATTTCCCGGCCAGCTGTAGAGTTGCAGGATTTCCAGCGCCTCGGGGGCGAAGGTTAAATGTTGCGGGCTGGTCTGGTTATATCTTCTAAGAATGTTGGCAGCCAGCAAGGGAATATCTTCCTTCCTTTCTCTTAGGGGGGGGATTACCAGGTTGAGCACGTTGATCCGGTAATAGAGGTCGGCTCTGAAACAGCCCTCCTGCACGAGGAGGCCCAGGTTCTGGTTTGATGCTGCAATCACCCGCACATCAATGGGTATAAATTTATCGTCTCCCAGCCTGCGCACCTCTTTCTCTTGCAGGACACGTAAAAAAAGTGTCTGCATCTGTTTTGAAATTTCACCTATTTCGTCAAGAAAGATTGTGCCCCCATGGGCCAGTTCAAAGAGACCGGCTTTGCCGCCCTTTACGGCTCCCGTAAAAGCGCCTTCCACGTAACCGAACAGCTCTGCTTCGAGAAGGGTTTCCGGTAGAGCGGCGCAGTTGATCGCGACAAAGGGTCCGTTTTTCCGCCTGCTTCTCTGGTGAATGCTCTGGGCAAACATTTCTTTGCCGCTGCCGGTTTCAGCAAGAAGCAAGATGGTGTTATCCACCTCCGCATATTTCAGAGAACGCTTGATTGTTCTGGTCATCGCCGGACCCTTCCCAATAATATCGGCAAAGGTCCATTTGGCCATCAAGCCGCGACGGGCCAGCTTTCTTCTCACCTGCTGCTCCAGCTGCTGCAGCTTGGTCACATTTTGAAATGTCGCCACCGCTCCAGCGGTTTCTCCGTCCACCAGGATGGGTATGCGATTTGTGACGATGGTTGTATTGTTGATCTCCTGCAGGACGCCCACTTCTTCGACGCCGGATTCAAGCACATCGTGCATGCGCGTATTTTGAATGACATCTTGAACCGGGCAGCCCAGGATTTCGGATTTACGGCCTCCCATGATATTTTCTGCAGCATTGTTGTAAACGGTAACTTCACCCTTACTGTTTACAGCCAGAACGCCGTCTGAGATATGATCCAGAATAGTCTTGAATTCGTTGGTTCTTCTTTTTTCTGTGTGAATGGTCCTGGCAAGCAGCATGGCCTCATTTATGGCCTGGACAATGCTTTCGCCGGCTGATTGCAGGACCACGGAAGCGCAGCCGGTTTCCCTGGCTTTCTCCGCTACCAGGTTGCCGCCAATGAATACCAGGCCGCCGGTTCCCAAATTACCGGCAGTATTTTTAACCACTTCCGCAATTTCCTCTTCTGTTTTGACCTTGCAGGTGATGATACTGAGACCGCTCATATCCTGAAGGACCCGATCGATACCTCTAATGGAATCGATAACATTTTCAAAACCTACCACCACGACTTTATTTCCCATGTTGCGGGCGCTGCTCAAGCTATAGATCAAATCGTAAGCGGTAACTTCAATTTCAATAACGGGTATTTCAGAGATTACGTTGCGGATCATAATTGCGGTGCCGCCGCGGGAAATAATCACCTCGGCGCCTTTTTCTTTCTCTATCCTGGCCAGAGCCACTCCGTGGTTGGTTGCGCCAACCCTGATGCTGATCATGGTTTCATAATTCATCTGTTTGACAACTTCTTTGCACAGCAAGGCAAGTTCTTCATCGGGAGCAATAATGGCTAAACGATTCATAATTATTTATCACCCGGTTGTTAGTTGTGGGATTTCAGCAAATGCATTTCGATTATATCACGAACACCTTTCAAGTTTCAATGCCCGCGTTTCACTTTTAAATGTGTCTTTGAATAAGAAGCTATCAACCAACGGCAAAATCAATAAGTATTGATATAGTATTCTGTTGGCATCAATTTTGCATTTAATTAATGTAATGTTTAATACACCAGCAGGGGGTTTTGCCTTCAACATTGTCGGGGAGACAGTGTTGAAGTAAGATACAATTGAGGTAAAAGTCCCTGCCCTCATAAATCAAGGTAATGGATTTTAAGAGAAAAACATGATCCAGGTTAATTCCATCAGGGTCCACCGATTGAATTTCAAGAAAAGGAGGAATTTGCGATGGGTGGTATCAAGGAAACTTTCATTAAGGTGATCAATGACCGGAGAAGCATCAGGCATTACACGAAGGACAGAGTCTCCGATGAAGATCTGGACATCATTCTGGAGAGCGCTCGCCAGGCACCTTCCGGTGAGAATGCGCAGCCCTGGAGGTTCATCGTTGTCCGTGATGAGAAAAACAAGAAATTTCTTTCTGACCTTTGCCGCCGGGGCAGCGGGCGGAGATTTACCGGCGAATTTCTGAGCAAGCAAATGCATGCAAGATTTACCGCCCTGAAAGATGAGGCCAAGAGAGAGGCGGTCTTCAAGAAGTTGACCTCGGGTGACGTCTCGGCCTTTGTTAATGAATCGGATGTGATTCTCGTAGTCCTGGGCAAGAAAGAAGTATGGGATACGCCGTTTGATACCTCCGCCGCAATCGAGAATATGCTTCTTGCAGTCACCGCGTTGAATCTGGGCGCCTGCTGGCTGGTGGCTCCTTGTATTGATGTCCGCGATGAACGGGTATTAAACGAACGCTTCGGGATCACCGACGATTACAAGACCGTCAGCCTCATCTCTATCGGCCACCCGGCCAGGGTTCCCAAGGCCAGGCCGCGGTTGCCCATACATGAACTGGTGTTCAAAGAGAAATACGGGGAGCCGTATTATTCTAAAACAGAAAACCAGGAGGGTAAATAATAATGAGTTTGATGGATAAATTCAAAGATACGCTGATATACGAAGCCCAGAAAGAGTTCTACGATGAGCGGGGCCGGGGAGCTCGTTACCGGATGACCACTGTCGGTGTCTCTTTTTTCAAAGATGCGGTGGCCGACCTCAAAGATACATCGGGGTTGCTCAAGTGGATGCAGGATCATGGTTTTGTTGAGGAAGCCGAGATGGATGAGGACAATGTTTCGGTAACCATAAGAGTGAAGGGATGCTGTCTCCAGAATATCACCGAAAGCTTCACCAGTCGGGGCAAGCAGCCGCTCAGCTGCCCCATTGCCAATGTGGTGATGTATTCCATGGAGCAGAACGGAAGCATGCCGCCTGAAATCATCCCGATCGAGTTTGAAGATGGTGTCTGCCGCATCAGGATGGCAAAAATCTATACTTCGGACGTCGTATAAAATTCTGAATTATCAAATATTGATGTGAAAAGCCGGGCAGGAGTTGAAAGCCGCCCCGGGCGGCTTCCCATAACCGGCATCCATTGCTTTTTGATCGATGGGGACCGGCCAAATGTCCGTCATATTCTTCCCCTGCAGCCTGATACCGGTCCCCGTACGGTATAACTGCAGCGGCAGGTTGAGATACATTTTACCGGAAATTGTTCCTTCACAATTTTAGCCGGCCCCGGTTAATGAGGAGGTTCTTTGATGCAAGAAGCTGCAGTCTTGATTCAGCACGAAAAGTTAAAGGAAGTCTGCACAGGTTTGCTGCAAGCCGTCTCGATCGATCGAAAAGATGCTGAAAAAACAGCTGATGTAATAGTCTGCGCGGAGTTGAGAGGAATAAGTTCTCATGGTATCGCGCGGCTGCCGGCTTATGTGAAGCGTATCAGCATGGGATTGATCAATGCCCGCCCGGAAATTAAATATTTTAGCAAATATGATACTGTAGTGGTTATGGACGGCGATAACGGATTGGGGCAGGTAATCGCTTCCCGGGCCATGGAGAAAGCCATCGATATTGCCGGTCAAGCCGGAGTCGGGTTGGTAGGGGTACGCAAAAGCAACCATTTTGGGGTGGCCGCTTACTATGCCATGCAGGCGCTGCCGCATGATATGATCGGCATCGTATTAACCAATTCCAGTCCGGCAATGGCCCCCTTTGGCGGCAAAAAACCTTTACTGGGCACCAATCCCATGGCCCTGGCCATCCCCGGCCAGGGAGACAAGAGCGTAGTTGTCGACATGGCCAGTTCGATCACCGCCCGGGGGAAGATCAGACTTTGCGCCGATCAGGGTGTGGAATTGCCCGGGGGCTGGGCCCTGGATGAAGGGGGCAATCCTACTACCGACCCGGCCAAAGCATTGCTGGGCAGCATTTTACCCATGGGAGGAGCCAAGGGATATGCCCTGGCCGTGCTGATCGACCTGATGGCCGGTATGCTTACAGGGGGAGGCTACGGCAATGCGGTCAAACAGCTCAGTGATTACAACGGACCTGTTAACGCCGGTCACCTGCTAATGGCGATCAAAATAGAGGCATTCATGGAGGCGGAGACTTTTAAACAGAGAGTCTCTGATTACATTACCGGGTTACATGAAGCGCCGCGGGTAAGTTCAGCGCAGAATATATTTGCCCCTGGAGAAATTGAACAAAACTTGACCAGAGCGCGGCTGAAAAAGGGAATACCGCTTACCCGGGCACAGATAGATTTATTGAAAAAAATGGCCGCGGATTATGACGCCGAGATATCTTTTGATTTTTAACGCGATACTTTTTGAGGAGGCGATATTTTGGATTATTTAGTCCGCGTTAATACGGGCACAGAGTTGATTACCAGAGAGAAGGTTCCTGTTCAATATGACGGCCTGGGAGGCAGGGCGCTCACTTCGGCTCTGATCTATCACGAAGTGCCGCCGGGATGCGATCCCCTGGGGAAGAACAACAAACTGGTTTTGGCGCCCGGCCTGCTGGGCGGGACCGGCGCCTCCAGCTCGGGCAGGATTTCGGTGGGCGCGAAAAGTCCTTTAACCCAATGCATCAAGGAAGCCAACTCCGGCGGGACCGCGGGGGGATACCTGGCCCGCAGCGGCATCCGGGCCCTGGTTATTGAAGGTGAGCCGGCTGCAGGCCGCCGTTACATCCTGTTCCTGGGGAAAAATAACGATTACCGGCTGATGGAAGCCGGTTTTCAGGAAAAAGGCATCTATGCCTTGATGGACCGGCTGCGTGAAAAATGGGGCGATGCCATCTCGGTCATCTGTGTCGGGCCGGCAGGCATGAATAAATTACGGTCGGCTTCAGTTGTGATCAGCGATCCCGATTTCCAGCTTCGTTTTGCCGCGCGGGGGGGGCTGGGAGCGGTCATGGGATCGAAAGGATTGCTGGCTGTAGTAATTGAGTCACCCGCAGGGATGCAGCGTGTCCCCGTTGACAAGAGCAAGTTTATCCAGACCTCGCGCAAGTTGAACCGTCTATTGCTGGATAATCCGAAAACCGGTAAAACCTTTCGGGAATTTGGCACAACCGCTATCGTAAAAGTAGTTAACGAGATCGGTTGCCTGCCCACCCGCAACTTTAGCCAGGGCAGTTTTGAAGGAGTGGAATCGATATCCGGCGAAGCGCTGCGCGACCTGGTCCGGGAGCGCGGCGGAGAAGGCCGGTCAGGCAAGCGTTGCATGCCCGGTTGCGTTATCTGCTGCAGCAATATCATACCCGGCCCCGACGGAAAAGCGATCGTGGCTAATCTGCAGTACGAAACTCTGGGGCTGCTGGGTTCGAACTGTGGTTTTGCCGGCATCGATGATGTTGCCCTGCTCAATTATGTGTGTAACGATATCGGGATCGACACAATCGAGACCGGCGCGGCGTTGGGGGTGGCCATGGAAGCGGGCCTGGCTTCTTTCGGAGACCTCGAAGGAGCCTTGAAGCTGCTGGAGGAGGTGCGAGAAGCCACTCTTCTGGGCAGAGTGATCGGCAACGGAGCGTTGATTACAGGACAGGTACTGGGGGTTAAGCGTATTCCCGTCAGCAAGGGGCAGGCTTTTCCAGCCTACGATCCCAGGGCCTTGAAAGGGAACGGGGTAACCTACGCTACTTCAGCGATGGGAGCGGACCATACAGCAGGCAATGCTTTTGGTGACCGGGCCACCACCGATCCCCTGAAAACTGCGGGACAGGTGGAGCTTTCCCGTAAATTACAAATACGGGCGGCTGTCCTTGACACCCTGGGCTTCTGTATCTTTGCGCGCCCGCCGCTGCTGGCTGATCCGGAAATGATGGTGGATATGCTGAATTCGATGTATGGCTGGAGTATGGACAGCAGCAAGTTATGGAAAATGGGTGAGGAGCTGCTGAAAGTAGAATGGTCCTTCAACCGCCGGGAGGGTTTTGGCCCCGAGTATGATCGCCTTCCCGAGATCTTTACCATAGAGCCACTTCCGCCCCACAACACTGTCTTTGACGTGAAGCCGGGTGAAATGGCTCACCTGTTTGAATTTGTTTGATGGAGTGTTGACCATAATTAACATTTCGGTTGAATTGCATGGATTGCTGGCCGGAGAAGAAGATCGCCGCAGGCAGTTGGTTTGCGAGGAGCCTCTGCCGGTTAGTGAACTTCTGAATATTCTGGATGTTGATCCGCAGGAGATCGGCATGGTAGTGGTTAACCGCAGGTTGCGCGATCTAACCCATATTCTCCAGGACGGCGACCGTGTATTGTTAGCCCCTTATCTTCAAGGAGGATAAAACTTATTAACGGGAGGCAGCATCAAATGAGCAATGTAGTTGTTCATGAAAGTGAAATAGCGGGAGAAAGGCGAGATCCGCCACGCGTATCAAAGATTTTGATTTCCGAGCATACCACCGGCGCTACCCGGATCTCCATGGGTGTGAATACCACTGAAGTGGGCAGTTGCATTCCACTTCACGGCCATGAGGATGAAGAAGAAGCCATGTTCATCATCCAGGGAGAAGGAAAGCTGATTATGGGTGACCAGGAATATCCCTTAACTGCAGGTTCGGCTATTTATTCTCCGCCGGGAGTCAAGCATACCATCATAAATACAGGAGACGTGCCCCTGAAGCTGGTCTGGGCCTATGCCCCTCCTTTAAAGGCACATCGAAAATAAACGGAGGTATGACCATGGCCTGGTTCAAAGTTAATAAGGATATTTGCATCGGTTGCGGAGCATGCGTGGATACCTGCTCCGAAGAAGCTATCTCGATAACGGAAGAAGATGTGGCATATATCGATCCCGACAAGTGCGCCCGGTGCGGTATTTGCGCCAGCCTTTGCCCCCAGGAGGCCATAGAAGAGCATGAAGAGGAGTAGGCATTACCATGCCGGTCTTTATATCTGAACGATGCCTGTTTCAAATTGGAATATTCCTGTCTGGACCTGCCTGGAACAGTTTATATCTCTCGGTTTAGAGGTTGGCATATAAATTGCAAGTAGAGATATACAGGTCGCACAATAATTTTACAAAGGACGGTGTCACAATTGTTGTTTCAAAGCACAAGAGATATTTTGGCCGGTCTTGGTCTTCCATCCGGGGATGGGTATGATCTGCCCACGTCGGGCAAGACCTTCCCGGACGGCTGCCATTACCGTCTCGAGGTTCCGACGGTCAACTCTGCCGAAGCCCTGAAAACGCTTCTGGAGACGGCCGAAAAAGAAGGTGCCTTTATCAACCGTGTAGATGAAACTTACGGCGCTTTCCGGCATACCACCCGGGAATTGAAAGAGTACGTGGCCATCTGCAAGGACAAGGGCGTGGAGCTGAATCTCTCAGTAGGTCCGAGAGCTACTTACGACACCAGTGCCACCAGGCTTTCCGCACAGGGCGTTCGTATCGGCTACCGGCTGCGGGGCATGGAGCAGGTTATCAGGGCGGTGGAGGATGTCCTGCGCGTGGCCGAGCTGGGGGTGCGCGGCGTGCTGGTTTATGACGAAGGTTTGCTCTGGGTGCTAAATGAAATGCGCACTGCAGGCAAGCTTCCCAAGAACATGCACTTCAAGGTGTCTGCTCACTGCGGTCACGGAAACCCGGCCAGCTTCCAATTGCTGGAGAAACTTGGGGCAAACTCGATCAACCCGGTGCGTGACATGACGTTGCCGATGGTATCGGCCCTGCGGGCGGCGGTAAACGTGCCGCTGGATGTGCATACCGACAACCCTCCGGCATCGGGTGGATTTATTAGATTTTATGAAGCTCCGGAAATGGTGCGCGTCGGTTCTCCGATCAACCTGAAATCGGGCAACAGCGCCATTGGCGGGCACGGTGAGATCACCGGGGTTTCCGAAGGAGCGGCCATGGCCAGGCAGGTAGCCATCATGCGCGAGTTTATGGAACGTTTCTATCCGGAAGTCAAGCAGAGCCCGCAGGGGAGCAAGGGTATGGCGATTCCGGAATAGTTAAACCGCAATAATCACCGCTATTCTTTCCGGCGGTATGCAATGTGATATGGCCCTTTTAACTGTAATCGGACAATAATTCAACTACACGGTTAAAAGGGCCAATTGCCATATTTTGCTCAGTAACGGTTTCCCCTTTGAAAAAGAGGGCCGGGGGGGAGCTTCGATAGCTCCCACCAGCTCGCTCTGTGCCCATCATTTCAAGGATATGTCCATCGGGCTGATTTTTGGCTATGTCTCCATAAGCCATCACCTGGGAGGCACCCTGGGTTCTTTTGTGCCCGGGGTTTTGTACGATTTGACCGGTTCATATACCTCCTCATTTCTTATCTCCATAGTGCTCCTTACCGGCAGCGGACTGATATCCCCAAATTATCTACGCCAGCAAATTCCGGACCTTTAGATCGGCGGCGACGTCGGCCAGGTCCAGCTCCTTGAGTTTGGCTTCCGTAGGCAGACCGCCGGCAGCGTTCCAGCCGCGCAGAGCATAATATTCATCTTTAAGTTTGTCGAAGGCCTCTCGCTCCACCTTGTTGCCCTTCTTGGAAACCACCCGGCCGTTCTTTCCCGGGACCAAGCAGTCGGGGTTGTAGAACACGTGCTCCAGGGGCTCTTCATGAAGGTAGTCCAGGAGCCTGTCTCCTTCCCTGCCGCCCCATCCCTGCCGGAGCAGGATCGCTCTCTGCAGGTTGAAGATTCTCTCCCCAATTTGGTTAAGGCCCGCTTCATCCGTTTCTTTGCCCGTGATGGCGGAATACAGCCGGCTCTCCAGGGTGGGGTCGCCGGCGTGGCTATCGGCAAATCTGACCCAGATCACCGGCCAGAGGAAGTCGCACAGGATGAGGCTTTCTTTGGCAGAGGAGCGATCCTGGATTATTTTGGCGGCCGACGCCTTGCCCTCGTCCGTGGTATAGTCGGCGGCCGCGGCGCCTCCCCAGAAGTTTACGGCAACTGTTACCAGGTCGTCGAAGGACAGGAAGGCGTCGTCATCTTTGCGCCACCACTTGAGCCACAACCACAGGGCGTGAGCCATCTCGTGCAGCTGGTTGATCGGCCGCCGCTGCTCGGTGGCGTAGAGCAGGGCGTTGGCCGGAATGAGTCGGGGGTCGTAGTCCCGGGTTTCACCGGCGGGGGTTGACACCTCCATGGCGGTTAATTCCACTGCTCTTTGGCCGATCGTCTTGGCGGCCTTGATCGTGCCGGCGGCCAGCAGATCGCCGAAGCCTTCTCTGAACGATATTTTGCGCGCCAGCTTTTCGATGAATTCGGCGCTGCCGATCCTGGAAAGGGGCAACCCCGTCTCCTCTTCTCCCAGGACGCCTTCCCGGTAGCACAGTGCCAGCCAGTTGATCATGGGCTGCATGATCGAGGTGTCCAGCCCGTAATGATCGCACAGCCTCGTTGCCAGCAGGGCGGTGTTCGTTCCGTCCCGCCCGTATTCATGGGCGGCTTGCCAGTAAACGTGCACAGACTGGCAGAAGAATTTGTACTTCCTGCCGCCTTCTTGGTACGCTTTGCGGAAACAGCCGCCGGGGCAGCCGTAACAGGGGCGCGGCCTGGTCTTGCCCGGTATGTTTTCATGCCAGCCTTTCCAGGTGTCTTTTCTAAGCAAATTGATCCGCCTGGTGAGCTCGCGAAGCTTCTCCGGGGCGGCGGCAACGGGTCTCCTGTTGCCGCCGGCGACGACGGCCTTAAGCTGCTTGGAGCCCATAACGCTGCCGAGGCCGCTTGCTCCGGAGGCGCCGTCGTCGGTGATGAGCGTGGCAAAGGTGACCAGATTTTCGGCGGCCGGACCTATGGTCAGCACGCTTACCTCGCTGCCCAGTGTGGCCTTCAGGGCATCGCCGGTCTCGAACGAGGATTTGCCCCACAGCGAAGAGGCGTCCCTTATTGCTACCGTATCGTTGTCAATATACAGGTAACACGGTTTTTCCGCCCGCCCCTGCACCACCAGTCCGTCGAACCCGGCCAATTTTAGCCGGGTGCCCCATCTTTCTCCCAGGTTGGCGTAAGAAAAAGTCTCCGGCTGCCTGACCGGCGATGTGCTGCATATCTGCCATCTGCTCCCGCCGGCTATGCCGGGAAATCCCGTAACCGGCCCGGTCATGGCGATCAGGCAGTTTTCCGGGTCAAAAGCCTTCACCTTAGGCGGCGCCATTTCCCAGTAAATTCTGGCGGCTGTGCCCCGGCCGCCCAGAAATTTCCCGGCGTACGCGGCAGTGGGCAGCCTGGAACATTTGCCCTCGGAAAGATCTACCATCAGTATTTCTCCGGCATAGCCAGATAATTCCATGATTAACCTCCCGATTGTTATGCGGGGATGACGGGCGACAGCAGCGGACTCCGGCGCGGCGCGTTTACGCCTCGCGCCAGTTCCAGTCCTTGCCTCCCTTGAAGACCTGCGCGTTCATTTCATTGCTTAAATGCAACAGGTGGGCTTCCGGGAAATATTTATACATGGTATAGAAAAATCCCGCAACATCTTGCGTCGCGGCCAGCGCTTCTTCTGTGGCTACCAAATAGTCGCGTGTAAACATGATCGAACTGCGGTCGAAAGACATACCCGGTTTCTGGTGGCCGGGTATGATCACCGCCGCATCCAGGCTCTCCAGGTAATCCAGGTCCTTGAGCCACTGCCGGCGTTCTTCCGCGGTAACTTCGCAGGTGAAAGGATGGGCCTGGTTGAAAAGAACATCGCTGCCGTACAGGGTTTTTATGCAGGGAATCCACACCGCCGTATTATATTTCATGTCGCCCATGATTTCAGGTATGATCTCCAGGCGATGCCCCTCCAGCTCGAACCAGTTCTCCCGGAGGGGTTCGATCTCCGCCGTTTTGCGGGGCATGTTGCTCACCCCGATAATGTTTTCCCAATGCTCCATCTTGCCGAAAAATTGACGGTTGATGGTGTCGCCTACCTCCGGCAGCGCCAGAATCCTGGCCTCCGGAAAAGCTTCGGCTATGTGGCCGAGGCCGAAGTAATGATCGGGATGGGCATGGGTAATGTAAATCTTGGTTAAAAGTTTGCCCGTCTCCAGAATCTCCGCAATAACACGCTGGGCGTTGGACAGCGTCCACTGCGCGTCTATAAGCGCTGCTTCGCTTTCTCCCATGACAATGACCGAAGCAACCTCAAATCCGCTTTCGTTGCTGAAAAACACTTTGGTGGCCGGAAAACCTTTGCCGTGGGCGTTGACTATTACCTCCATAAATATCTGTCCTCCCGATCCTGTTGGGCTGTATTGCTACACCTGGTTAGTATTTGTCATTCGACATTTTATGCTCAATTCCTTTACCAGAATTACCATATATACCCACACCATGAATACAATAATCTATTTGGCCGTGTTTTGGAATGGACCGGGCACCGGGATTTCTGGGTCAGGCAAGCGTCCGCGGTTATCCTCATCTATCCGATCAGAAAAGGAATGTTACACGAAATCGATCCTTTTATCATTTCGGACGCGCTGATGAACGACGAACACCACCTGGTTTTAAAAGGTTACGGGTGGATGCTGAAGGAGCTCTCGCGCAGCAAACCGGCCGATGTATATGCCTATATACTGCGGAATAAAGAAAAAATGCCCCGGATTTAGCTGATCAATACCGCCAGGATATCGCCGCCCGGCTGCGCCAGGTATTTGACACAGAGGAAATATTACCGTGGGATATGGGGCCGCCGGTTTCTAAAATCAGCCCGCCAATGATCATAAACAAGGGTGTCCATCCCGGGTTGGTGGCCACGGTGAGAAGTAGGGACCGTTCTCATGGTAGCGGGCCTGCTTTACGCCATTGCCCAGGGTATCCTGGTAGGGCCGCTTACCAAAAAGATGGGTGAAGTCAAGGTAATAAAGCTATCGCTGCTGGGAAGTTCTGTTGGCTTCATCCTGATGTTGCTGGCATTTAATTATGCCAGCATGTTGATTACGGTGGGCATTTTTATGTTATGCAACGCCCTGGTTAAACCGGCTACGCTGGCGGTGATTTCTAAAAAAGCGACCACTACGCAGGGCTCCGCCATGGGGATAGCCGAATCTTTCATGAGCCTGGGAAGGATACTCGGTCCCTTATGGGCCGGGTATATACTTGATATCTTATCCGTATGCAAGCGGGGCATTGTTTTTTATGCTTGTGTTCTTGTTCGCGGTTATAATGGATTTAAGAAGGGGTAAGAAAATATTCCAATGTTAAGTTGATCCCCATCAGCCTATTCGGAACGAACTAAGTTAATTGGCCAAGATAAAAACCCGGGTTGGCGCCATGAAGCCGGCGTTTCTACTTGTTTATTCGTCATCCATGATCCGCCTGAAGAGAGGCGGAGGGGTTTCAAAGGGCCGTCCGCCTTCAAGGTTTGCCGGCAGGCATTTACCGGTATCCCTTACACCACAACAGGGTTTTGCGTTCGATTTTGACCCCGCGTGTTTTCAGAAGTTGATTCATACATTGACACATATCTATGTCTTGAATATAATAGATATCGATAAGTGTCAATGTCTGTTATAAAGGCAAAAGAGGTGAAAGAGCTTGGCCAAGGATTACGGGAATTACGCCCTTTTCATGAAAGCGCTTTCTGATGAAACGAGACTGCATATATTGGATATGCTTGCCGGGGGCGAGCTCTGTGCCTGTGAAATACTGGAGGAATTCAACATAACGCAGCCAACCCTTTCGTACCACATGAAGATATTATCGGAAAGCGGGCTGGTAGATAGCCGGCGTGATGGTGTATGGATGAGATACTCCATTAACAAAGACAACCTGGAAATTATCAAAAAACATTTCGATGGTCTGAGTGAAAGTATAACAGATCAAGGGTCTATACCCAAAAAATATTAACGAGATGATTTTTTTCTGTATTTGAGTTGCTAATAGCAGCCCTCTCAAAAATAGAGTGAAGTATGATAGCGGATATCGCAATTCATTGTAAAGAAGGTAATTCCATGACATATACCATTGAAGGTTTATGGAATGCAGGAGGAACATTCCTTCTATTATTTGGCGAGTTATTTCTATTATTTATCGGAATTAGTTTTCTGGTGGCAATGTTGCAGATATATATCTCCAAAGAGAAGATACAGAGAGTGCTCACAACACCAAGAAAGAGCTTGAACAGTATTCTTGGGGCAATGCTGGGCGCGGTCACGCCGTTTTGTTCTTGCTCCACAGTGCCCATCCTAGTAGGACTTATCAAAAGCGGCGCTCCCTTTTCAGGTACGATTTCCTTTCTTTTAACTTCGCCGATACTGAATCCGGCGATAATTGCTCTTTTTCTAACCTTCTTTGGTTTGAAAGTAACTATAGGTTACGCCGGTTTAACTTTTACTTTTGCAGTTATTGCCGGGCTCATCCTTGATAAATTAGGCTTTGGCAAGGAAGTTAAAAAGGTATCGATTAAGGGCGACCCGCAGGATGAAGTAACCTGGGAAAAATTGCAGGGTACACTTTGGCAAAAAAATCTGGAAGCTGTTAAATATGCATTCAAAGACGCTCTTGGTCTATTCCGTGGCGTATTGTTATACTTGCTGATAGGTGCGGGTATCGGCGCATTTATTTACGAATTCGTGCCAACCGGGCTGCTGGCCAATTTTGCGGGGGCAGATAAATTATGGGCGGTACCCCTTGCAGCGCTTGTCGGCATCCCCATGTATATCCGAACAGAGACGATGATACCGATTGCGGGCATATTGATCGGCAAAGGCGTTGCACACGGGACGATGATCGCGCTCATAATCGGCGGTGCCGGAGCCAGTATCCCAGAAGTTTTGCTGCTGGGCTCTATCTTAAAAAAGAAAATGGTCATTGCCTTTCTGGTATGCATTATGCTTGTGGCTGTTTTAACAGGGTATATATTTAATATGATAATATAAAATGTAAACCAAGGAGGATGTTATTTATGAGCGAGAAAAAGGGTTTCTTTAAAAGCCTGTTTGCCGGGAAAAAATCCGGCGGATGTTGCGATTTTGAGATTGTCGAAGAAAGTGAAGAAAGCCGTGGTTGCTGCTGCGCCGGTGAGCATGGCGATGCGGGGGAAGAAAACAGGCCTGCAAACAGGGATGCGATGAGCATCAAGATTCTGGGGGCAGGTTGTAAAAAATGCGAGACACTTCTGGAAAATACAAAGCGTGCGCTGGCCCAAATGGATCTGCAGGCAAAGGTAGAAAAAGTCACCGATTTATCCGCCATAACAGGGTATGGAGTAATGTCCATCCCTGCCCTGGTCATAAACGAAAAGGTAGTATCCGGCGGAAAAGTACTTAAGCCTGGTGAAATTGTTAAAATCATTGAGAAGGTGAGGTAACGATCGATCGTATGAGTGATTGTAGAGAATGCTGTTCGGGGGGCAGCTGCTGCCCCCCTGGGCATAATGGAAAGCAACTGTTGATTGATTTCTTATATCTTGACTTGAGCGTTTGTGAAAGGTGCCAAGGCGCTGAAAACAACCTCGATCAAGCCTTAGATGAGGTATCGGGGGTGTTGAAGGCTGCCGGTTTTGAAATCGAGGTCAACAAGGTAAATATCAACTCAAAAGAACTGGCGATAAAATATCAGTTTGAAAGCTCGCCAACAATTCGCGTAAACGGGATTGATGTTCAGCTAGATGTTAAGGAATCTTCTTGCAAGGAGTGTGGCGATCTCTGTGGAGATGACATTGATTGCAGGGTATATGTATATGAAGGTGTCGAATACTCATTTCCACCAAAAGCCATGATCATAAATGCTATTCTCAAGTCAGTTTATGGTGAGCAGAGAATAGAGCCCTGTACTCAGGCCAAGTATGAATTGCCCGATAACCTGCAAAGGTTTTTTGACGGTATAAGCAGCAGGTAGCACCACAGATGACGATGTTAACCGGACTCCCGGTGACATATCACCGGCCGTAATCACTCAAATAAACTATTGACTTTCTTAGATCCGCAGGTAAAATATTAATTAAAGAATCGATAAATATCGATACAAGCTTCTGTATGGAGGTAGAGCCTTGGAACAGCTTCTTCTTTATTTTAAAGCCCTCTGTGATCAGCAAAGAGTTAACATTGTCAGCTTGCTGTTGGAAAGGGAACATTGCGTCTGTGAGCTGGTGGAGAAACTTGACCTTTCGCAGTCGACAGTATCCCATCATATTAAAATTTTGAAGGAGACCGGTTTACTTAACGACAGGCGCCGAGGTACCTGGAACTACTATTCTTTAAACAAGAAAGGTTTTCAGCGATACGCATCAATTTTAGATGAAAAACTGTTTCAACCGGTCTCTAAATCAGTTTTCAAAGAATGCCCTTCATTTAACAAAGGGTGTTAGTATGAAATTTCAACTACCATTAATGAGGTGAAAAGTTTGAGCACACAAAAAGAATACGCGTTAAGCTTTTTCCACAAGTACCTGACTCTCTGGGTAGCTCTCTGTATTCTGATCGGGATCGGCCTGGGCGCGGCTTTTCCCAAAGCGGCCGGTTTTTTAAACTCTCTCTCCGTGGCCCAGGTAAATATTCCGGTAGCGATATTACTTTTTGCCATGATGTACCCGATCATGGTCCAGATCGACTTCAGCGAGGTGGTCAACGCAGTCAAGGCGCCGAAGCCGGTTTTGCTTACCCTGATCATCAACTGGGCGGTCAAGCCCTTTACTATGTTTTTTCTTGCCTGGCTGTTCATGCGGGTAATCTGGGCTCCGTTCATTGATAGCACCCTGGCCGGGGAATATGTCGCCGGAATGATTCTTTTGGGTATTGCGCCCTGCACCGCCATGGTCCTGGTCTGGAGCTACCTGGCTCGCGGTTTCATGGGTTTGACCCTGGTAATGGTGGCCATAAACTCTTTGACCATGCTTGTTCTTTACGCGCCCCTGGGTAATTTTCTCCTGGGAGTCGCCGACATCAGGGTGCCCTTCATGACCATCTTCTTAAGCGTCTTGCTCTACGTGGGTGTTTCCCTGGCTGCGGGCTATATCAGCCGCACCCGGCTGTTGAAAACAAGGGGTGCGGAGTGGTATGAAAATGTTTTTCTCAAGCATATGGGTACCATCTCCATCATCGCCCTGCTGCTTACGCTAATCTTTTTATTCATGCTCCAGGGTAATGTGATCTTGCAGCATCCGCTGGTAGTGATGATGATTGCCGTGCCCCTGGTGATCCAGACCCTGTTTATCTTCGGTATTGGATATGGGGTGGCCAAGGTGATCGGTTTAAGGTATGAAGAGGCGGCCCCTTCCGCGATGATCGGTGCCAGCAACCACTTCGAAGTTGCCATCGCTACCGCTGTGACCGTCTTCGGCTTGACTTCGGGGGCGGCCCTTTCCACAGTAGTAGGGGTGCTTATTGAGGTGCCGCTGATGCTGGCCCTGGTCCAGATCTGCTTGCGCACCCGTAACCGGTTTCCCGCCCTGCAAAAGCGGCGGACTGATGAACCAAAGGCGAATCAGCAACTAGATGAGCAGTCGGGTAAGTAAAGTACGGGGGGAAAAATGAAAAATTCAAAAACAGCTGGTTATATTGATTTTGATTGTTGCCGCCGTTGCCGGGATAATCATCTACCCTAACGTGGTTAATAAGGTTGAGCAAGATCCACAGGAGCTTTCACCTGCCGCACTGCTCGAAGAGGTTATGTCGCACCGGCAAACGACCGTATTGGTCTTCTCTTACAATGCGCGGTGTCTTGCTCATCGGCCTCGGTTTTTACTTTTTATGGACGACACTGTAGGACTGGTTTTGCGATTGAGATGATGTGCTGTCTTCAGGAGGCTTTACTGCGTGGGAATTTATTTTGATCATGCCGCAACCTCATATCCCAAACCGGAACCGGTCTACCGGGCGGTAGACCATTATCAACGCCATGTGGGAGCCAACCCCGGCCGGGGAGCGTACAGACGTGCCCTGGAGGCGGAGCAGATCATATTTGAAACGAGGCGTTACCTGGGGGCCTTGTTTAACATCCCCGATGTCACCCGGATCGTCTTTACCGCCAATGTAACGGAATCGTTAAACCTGGCTTTGAAAGGATTACTTCGTCCGGGTGACCATGTAATCACCTCGCAAATGGAACATAACGCCATGTGGCGTCCCTTGAAGGTGCTGGAGCGGGAAAGGGGGATTAGCGTCAGCGTGCTCCCCTGTCCCGCGGGGCGCTCTTTTGATCTTGCGGATCTGGAAAGGCAAATCCGTCCCGCGACGCGTCTGGTTGCGCTTTGCCATGCCTCCAATGTTACAGGGACACTGGTGCCGGTTGGGGAGGCCGGAGAGATTTGCCGCCGCAGCAGGCTGACACTGCTCGTCGACGCCGCCCAGACGGCAGGTGTTTATCCTGTTGATATCAAAGCGCTCAACATCAGCTTACTGGCCTTTACCGGCCACAAGGGGCTGCTGGGCCCCACCGGCACAGGGGGGCTCTACATTGCTCCGGGGATCGAGCTTAAACCTCTCAAGGAGGGGGGCACCGGGGGTGATTCCCTTCTTGAACATCAACCGGCGCACCTGCCGGACCGCTTCGAAGCAGGGACCATGCATGCAGCGGGGATTGCCGGGTTGGGAGCTGCGGTGAAATTTATTCTCGAGCAGGGTGTGCCCAAAATCAGAGAACACGAAATGGCGCTGACTGCTTACGCCATGAAGCGGTTGCGGCAGATCCCGGGGTTGTTTGTTTACGGGCCGGGCAGCGCTGCTGAACGGACGGCGGTGCTCTCTTTCAACTTCCCGGATACCGCCCCGGAAGAGGTGGCCTACGTCTTGGATGAGGTTTTCGGGATCATGGTGCGCTCCGGTCTGCACTGCGCACCACAGGCTCACCGCTCTATCGGCACGGCGGAGCGGGGGGCGGTACGGGTAAGCATTGGCTATTTTAACCGCAAAGAAGAGATCGACCAGCTGGTCAAAGCCCTGGCTAAGATCGCGGCAAGCTGAAAACGCGGGACTATCAATTGCTCTTGCTGCTTGCATCTTGCAAAGGTGGTGAGTGATATGAGCAAGGTATTTGTAGCACTGGACGACCGGGACCAGGTGATCCTGCAAAGTATCTGTTTGGACAAAGATCCCCGGGAAGCGCTGCAGTTTGTTTTGAAGAATATCGCACCCAAGCTGCACAAACAGGTTCCCTGTATCGCCCGGGAGATGATGCGATCGGAGCGCATGTAAACATGTATTTACAAACAATTGAAATTACCCATGTCTCACCCTGCTTCGCCGATACGAGCAAAATCCGGTTGAAAGCAAAACTTTCAGATGATGTGGCGGAATTGATGCCTTATATAAATGGGGCCGTGAGCAATGCGGTCTACAATCCCCACGCGCCTAATTTGACGCTTTACCGGGATTTTCGGCTGATTACCCTGCACCCCCAAGAACTGACCATGATCAAAGCCTTGAATGCCACCGACGCCCGGCAGGTGCTGGTCTGGCTGCACGACTTGATTAACGATACCGCCGCCCGTAGGGAGCAAATCACACCGATTTACGAGGCCAAGCAGCGGCCGCATCCTTTGCAGCTTTACGCCTGGCTGCCCCGGACCAATTGCCGGCAGTGCGGGGAGAAAACCTGCCTTGCATTTGCCGCCCTCCTTTTCTGCGGGCAGCAGCATTTTGAGCGATGCGGGCCCCTGTTTACCGAGGATTACCGGGAGCAGCGGGAAGTGATGATTGAACTGGTGAAAGCGCTGGGATACGATGCTGCCACTGCATAACATGTAAAAGAGAAGCGGGGTTAGGTGAGAAAAAAAGTACACGGCTGCTGACAAAATAAGGGGGGAAGACAAGTGAAATGTCTTACCTGCGAGCTGCTTGAAAAAGAGGGTGAACGGTATTACTGCCTTCGCTTCAAAAAAGAGATCGTTCCGGATGAAGCTGAAAAGGAGCCTGGCTGGGATTGTATTTACCATTGCCGGGTGCTTACCGAAGCGGGGGAGCCGCTAACCCCCCGGCAGCACCTGATCCTGCAGGACCAGGATTTGCGCAGCAAAAAAATGCGCGGGCCGGTGTAGCGCGGGGATAAAGGAAGGAGATAGGTGGCTTCCCTGAGCCAGAAAGGTGTCGGGCCGATGAGCTAATAAATGATCCGGGAAGAAATGTGGAAGGCAATTGCGACTGCATGTGCCGGTTGCTTTCTGCTATATTAGTAATTACAGGGGATGAAACTGTAAATGAAGGAATATCAAAAATTTATACTGATCGTAGGGGTTTTTCTGGCGGCGTACTGGATTCCATTCGAACATTCGCTGGTCGGCGCTTCGATCCTGGAAGCTTTTTACTTGCTCCAGGAATACGCCCGCGAGCATGTGCTGTTCTGCCTGGTGCCGGCCTTCTTTATCGCCGGTGCCATCGCCCATTTTATTTCCCAGGGCGCGGTAATCAAGTATTTCGGCAGCCAGGCCAGGCTGTGGGTGGCCTATGCCGTGGCTTCCGTCTCCGGGGCAATCCTGGCGGTCTGTTCCTGCACGGTGCTGCCCCTTTTCTCCGGGATTTACCGTCGCGGCGCCGGTCTCGGCCCGGCGGTAGCCTTTCTCTATTCCGGGCCGGCGATCAACGTAATGGCGATCGTGCTCACCGCCAGGGTGCTCGGCTGGGAATTCGGTATCGCCCGGGCGGTGGGAGCGGTGCTCTTTGCCGTGGTGATCGGTCTTCTGATGGCGTTGATTTTCCGCCGGGAAGACCAGGAAAGGCTGGCTTTGTCCATGGCCGGCATTGATGAAAATGAGTCGGAAAGACGCAGCCCGCTGCAGGACATTCTATATTTTATCACCATGATTCTAATTCTCATTTTCGCTACCTGGGGAAAACCGGCTGAACCGGTCGGCTTTTACAATGCAATTTACCAGGTCAAGTGGCCCCTGGTAGTGGGCTTGCTGGTACTGTTAGGCTTCATTATGGTTCGTTGGTTCGACCGGGAAGAGCGGGGCGCCTGGGTAGAGACCACCTGGGATTTTGCCAAGCAGATTCTGCCGCTGCTCTTCGCCGGGGTCCTGGTAGCAGGACTGCTGATGGGGCGGCCCGGGAGCGAGGCGGGACTGATCCCGGTGCGCTACATCGAAACGC
>CAYFRE010000011.1:0-17382 GCA_964345455.1 uncultured Syntrophomonadaceae bacterium
CGCTACGGAGAAGCTTCTCCGTAGCGGTGAACTGGTCACCATCGATTTTACCGGAACTTTCGATTCTTATGCCACCGATATGACCCGGACCATTGCCCTCGGTGAACCGGGCGCTCGCGCGCGCGAAGTTTACGAGACTGTCCGGCTGGCGCAGCAGGAAGCCCGGGAAAAGATCAGGCCCGGGATGACGGGGATCGAGGCTGATGCCCTGGCGCGAGAGCTGATTAAGGAGGCAGGATTCGGTGAACACTTTGGGCATGGGCTGGGTCACGGTTTGGGTCTGGAGGTGCATGAACTGCCGACCCTGTCGCCCCGCAGTGAAACAACTCTTGTCTCCGGGATGGTGGTGACGATTGAACCCGGCATCTATATTCCCGGTTGGGGCGGGGTGCGGATTGAAGACATGGTTTTGATTACTTCCGGAGGGGCCGAACCGCTGACCTGCTGTTCGCGGGAGTTGATCGTGATATAACCGATGCATGGGGAGGCATAGATGGAAATGATTTCGTCAAATGATTTTCATACCGGTCTGACCATTGAAATGGACGGGGACATATACGAAGTGGTCGAATTCCAGCATGTCAAACCGGGTAAGGGAGCGGCCTTTGTCCGCTCCAAGATTAAAAATATACGCAGCGGCGCGGTAACCGAACGTACCTTCCGGGCCGCCGAAAAAGTAAAACGCGCCCACCTCGAGCGGAAAGTGATGTCCTATCTCTACCGCAGCGGGGATGAATTCATCTTGATGGATCAGACTACTTATGATCAGATCTCCCTTTCGAAAGCGCAGATGGAAGAGGCGGTGAAATATCTGAAAGAAAATGACACCTTGAATGTGGTCATGTACGGGGAGAAAGTGGTCGGCGTCGAGCTGCCCTATACGGTGGCGTTGAAAGTTACCGAAACTGAACCTGGGATAAAGGGCGACACTGCGGCAGGAGGGAGCAAACCGGCCACCCTGGAAACCGGCCTTATTGTCCAGGTGCCGCTTTTTATCAGTGTTGGTGATATTTTACGGATTGATACGCGCAGCGGTGCATATATTGAGCGTGTATAGAAAAATAATAAGGTTGTCAGCTGAAAGGAGGCGCGAGCATGGCGGAAGATTTAAAAGCGCGGGTATCGTATCTGAAAGGGTTGGCCGAGGGGTTGGCGCTGGATGAGGAGAGCAAGGAAGGAAAGCTCTTGCTGCGAATCGTGGATCTTCTTGATGAAATGGCCTATGAGATCGAACAATTAAAAACCGATCACGAGGAGCTACTTGAATATACGGAGGCACTCGACGAGGATCTGGCCGACCTGGAAGATGATTTCTACGAGGATCATGATGATGAAGATGACGATGATTATGAAAGCTTTACCGTGGAATGCCCCAATTGCCGGGAGATGGTTGAAATCAGCGACGACCTCCTGCACACCGACAGCTCGATCAAGGTGACCTGCCCCCGGTGTAACGAGATTGTGCTGATCGATGATGAGGATTGGGAAGACGAAGATCTTGACGACCTGCTTGATGATGAAGTTGACGTGGAGGAAGGAGATTAAATAGTCTTCCTATCCCGTCAAGCATTACCGGGGGTTGTCCGAGTTTGTTGGGGCGGCGCATGCGCCGCCCCAAACACCTATCACCTGCGCTAAATATTGCGTAAAAGAAATGTCCATCATCTGTGGTCAACGGATGAGAGATCGCATTAAGTACAATATTCCTTTCCATCCGTAGGGTCCGAGCCTGTACCGGTCATGGCAACCGGGTGTTGCGTTTAATATTGCCATCCTACACCTTTAAACCTCGGCCTGTGCCATTGCTTTCTAACTCCGACCTCCAATACGCGAGGCATGCTTCACCCCTGCTAGTTACCAAAGCTCTTTCTTTTCATAGAACAGCCAGGCAATACCCTCTCACATCTACCTCTCATTTTTCACCTCTCAATTCTGCCCTTTCAGGACAGCACTTTTTTATACAGGTTAACTCAGGCGCATTCGTTCAGGAGAAGACCGGCGAATGCTGAAGAAAAATGAGCAAGATCGGGACAGGTGGATCATATACATTATTACAGGCCGGGAGGGCAGCCAAGCCCGGCAATTTCAATAAAGGGGGGCCCGTTGATTGAACCAGGTCAGGGAAGAAGTGGGCTTCTTTCTGCCCCATAGAATTCGCTCTATCCTGGAACACTCTGCGACGCCTCTTTGGGGCGAACTCGAGGAGATCCGGCTGCGCCTGGGACGGCCGCTTGCCCTGCACGGGAGGATGGGTGACTGTTTCTTGAACGAATCGGGGAAAGCCGTTTCCGCGGCGCAGGCGTACCGGCCAGACCACGCGGATCTGGGGAAGGCGCTACAGTTGATCAGCAGCTCTTCACTCTATGCCTTTGCCGAAGAGCTGCGCAGCGGTTACATCACCATACCCGGAGGTCACCGGGTCGGACTGTGCGGTCAGGCGGTTGTTGAAGGGGGCCGTGTGGTAAGGCTGAAGCATATCACCGGGCTGAACTACCGGATCGCCCGCCAGATCCGGGGGGCGGCTCTGCCGTACATCAGTTTTTTTCTGGACTACCGTCGCCGAAGGGTTTACCACAGCCTGCTTGTGGCGCCGCCGCGCGGAGGTAAAACAACTTTTTTGCGGGATCTGGCCCGCTGTCTCAGCGATGGTGTTAAGGAGCTCGGCTTTAACGGCTTCAAAGTTGCCGTGGTTGATGAGCGTTCCGAGATTGCCGGCTCCTTCCAGGGAATGCCCCAGCTTGATGTCGGTGAGCGCACCGATGTGCTCGATGCCTGTCCGAAGGCGGAGGGTATGATGATGCTGCTTCGTTCCATGGGTCCAGAGGTTATCGTTACGGATGAGATTGGCAGGATTGAAGACATCGCCTCGATTGAAGAGGTGATCCATGCCGGTGTGACGGTGGTGGCAACCGCTCACGGCAGCAGCCTGGCGGAGCTGCGGGCCCGGCCGGGCCTGCGCAGACTTCTTGACGAGCAGGTTTTTGAAAAGGCGCTGGTTCTGGGTTGGAGCCGGGGAGCCGGCACGGTGGAGCAGCTCTGCGATCTGAGGAAAGGTAATTCTCCAGCCGGACTTGAGCGCTGTCCGATAAGGAGTCAACAGATATAACATGTTCGAGATAACCTGTAAACTGGCCGGTGCCCTTTGCGTAATGGCTGCTGCTGCGGCTTTCGGAGAAACAAAAGCCCGCACCCTCGCGCTGAGGGTCAAACAGCTGCAGCAGTTTCAGCGCAGCTTGAAACTGTTAAGCGCGGAGATAACTTTCAGCCGCGCTTTGCTGCCGTATGCTTTCCAGGCTGTCGCCTGCCAGCTGGATCCGCCCATGTGCGAGCTCTACCGTCAAGCCGCGGCAAATCTTCTGGCCGGAGATGAGCGCAGCGCCCGGGAAATATGGGACAGCGCCGTCGCGAGTATTTATCCGCAGAGCTCCTTTACCGCCGCGGACCTGGAAATAGTATCCAGCCTGGGTATTTCCCTGGGGGTAACCGAACAGGAGGGGCAGTTGAAACAGATCGGATTGACCCTGCAGCATCTCGAGATTGCCCTGGAAACAGCGTTGGAGCAGAGGCGGCATAACGAAAAAATGTGGCGTTACCTCGGCTTTGCCGGAGGCGCCGCCCTGGTTATCCTGCTGCTTTAAACGGAGGGAACGAATTGAACGTCGTCAATATCGATCTTCTCTTCAAGATTGCCGGAATCGGCATCTTTATCTCCGTATTGAATATAGTTCTGAAACAGGCGGAGAAAGAGGAGCAAGCGCAGATGTTAACCCTGGTTGGCGTCGTCATCGTCCTGCTGATGGTGCTGCAGCTGATCAACGAACTTTTCTCAAGCATCAAGACCATATTTAATCTCTTTTAGCAGGGTTCAGCTCCCACCCGGCCGGGCCGCTTTATTCCCGGGGGCACAACCGGGATGTCAGGCTGAAGGTGAGACGGAAGGCCGGGCGAGACGGAGTGTTCATATATGGAGATTGTGCAGGTTGTCGGGCTGGGGCTGATTGCCGCCCTGCTCGTGCTTATACTGAAAGAATACCGCCCCGAAATGGCGATGCAGGTTTCATTGATTGCCGGGGTCATTATCATGCTCCTGGTCGTAAACCGCATTGTCGACGCGGTCAACGTAATTACCGAAACAGCGGTGGCGGCGGGAATTAACCTGGTTTACCTGCAAATCCTGCTGCGGGTGATCGGGATCGCCTACCTGGCTGAATTCGGGGCGCAAATTTGCCGGGACGCGGGAGAGGGGAGCATCGCGTCACGGGTTGAACTGGCGGCAAAGGTGATTATTCTTGTAATGGCGGTGCCGGTAATCGTGGAGATAATGGAATCCGTTCTCAGGATGATCCCTCAATGAAGGCGCATCTGCAGGCCCTCGTCATGGCGGCAGTTGCCGCTGTCTTAATGCTCCTGATCTTGATCGCACCTTCTGCCGCCGCTGCAACTGATCCGCTGGTCCAGGATTTGCAAAACGACCTCGATCTGAGCTTTTTTGATCGCTACTGGGGAGAGCTGGAGAAAGAGGCGCGTGACTTTCTTCCGGAGATGAGCTGGAGGAAGCTATTGGAGCGGCTCCAGGCCGGTGAGGCCTTTCTTGATCCCGGAGCATTTCTTGGCGGCATCGGACGTTATTTCTTTGGCGAGGTGCTCCTTAATCTGAAGCTGTTGGGCCAGCTTCTACTTCTTGCCGTAGCAGCGGCCTTTTTAAAAAACCTGGAAAGCGCTTTCGAGCGGCAGCAGGTGGCCACGCTGACCCGCAGCATTGTCTTTATTGTCCTTGTGGGCATCTGCCTATACGGCTTTACGGCCGCCATGAGTATGGCCGGGAGAACGATTGACAACATGGTTGATTTTTCGCTGGCCTCTTTGCCGGCTCTTGTGGCCCTCCTGGCGGCTCAGGGAAGTGTTGTTTCTTCAGCGGTTCTGCATCCCCTGGTGGTTTTCGGGATCAATTTTTTCGGGAGCCTGATTCGCAATATCATCTTTCCCCTGATTTACTTTAGTGCTGTGCTGGGGCTGGCCGATCATTTTTCGCCTCATTTCGAGGTGGGGCAGCTTTCCAATCTGTTTAGAGAGTTGAGTACCTGGGGGATGGGGATCTGCATGACCGTTTTTGTCGGTATCCTGGCGGTGCAGGGAGTTGCCGGGACCGTGGCCGATGCCGTTGGCTTAAGGACGGCGAAATATATGACCGGGGCCTTTGTTCCCGTTGTCGGCAAAATCCTCTCAGATGCGGTGGAAACAGTGGCCGGAGCTTCGATTATCTTGAAAAACAGCATCTACCTGACCGGAGTTCTGCTGCTGCTTTTCCTGACGCTCTTTCCCCTGATTAAGTTGACGGCGGTGATATTGATCTACAAGTTGAGCGCCGCCCTGGTGGAGCCTCTCGGAGAATCGGAACTGGGCAGCTGCATCAACGTGGTGGGCAACTCCCTGGTCCTGGTTTTGGCTGCGCTGGCCTGTGCAGCTCTGATCTTCTTTTTCGCGGTTACGGTTATAGTCAACGCCGGCAATACCGCGATCATGTTTCGTTAAGGGGTGACCGGATGTCAGCGGTGATCGGTGATTTGATACGCAATGTGGTGGTGATCATTTTTCTGAATGCGATCCTCGAGATGATGCTGCCGCGGGGGGAGTTTCACCGCTACACCCGGCTGGTAACGGGATTAATCGTTATCTTGTTGGTTGTGGGAACGATTGCTGCACTGATCGGAAAACTTCCCCGGCTGGAACCGGTCTTTGCCGCCCGCCCTGAGGCTGCCGACAATGCCGCCGTTGCGGCGGAGCAGGCC
The DNA here is from genome assembly GCA_964345455.1 of uncultured Syntrophomonadaceae bacterium. GTDB lineage: Bacteria > Bacillota > Dethiobacteria > DTU022 > DTU022 > JAAZIN01. The sequence continues at coordinate 5,790 of CAYFRE010000011.1, forward strand.
GAGGAGACCGGTGTTGCTTACAGCCGGCAGGTGCTGCAGCAATGCCGCGCCGCCCTGGAAAACCTGCTTCGCGAAGAGATCGCCGCTTCGGGAGAATGGCAGCTTGTAGAAGCTGTTGTGATTATAGAAGAAGATCATAAAAGCAGCTCTTTCGGCACGCCCCTGCAAATCGATCTCCTGGTCAAGGCTGCTGCGGGCGGTAGCGGTAAAGTGGCTTCCGTCAACATAGAACCGGTAGTGGTAGGGACAACGGAAGGTACCGCAGAGGATATTTCCGGGCAGGCTAGATCTTTTCCGGAGATGGAGCAGCATCTGGCCGGCTTGCTGGATCTTTCTCCGGCACAGGTAACCGTAACCGTTTGCGAGTAGGGGCGAGGCATCCCTCGCCCGCTATCACTGTTTACCCCACTTTACGCTGCAGCTTTTCTCAGGATGGCAATGGGTCGGGGGCTGAATTTCCTGGAGAGGGAGGCAGAACAGATTGGGTTTTTGGGATGAGTTGAGCAAGATCATCAGCCCTGGCGGCAAAGAGGGTGCCCGCTTAAAAACCGGACCGCTGCTTATGATCCTGCTGGCCGTCGGAGTGGGCTTGCTGCTATTTAACTCCTTCTTCAGTTTCGGTAAAAAAAGGGAATCGCCGCCACCGGCTGAACCCGTGGAGGATGCCGGCATCCCCGGGACGGAACAGCAGTTAACCCGCCGCCTTGCTGAAATATTGTCACAGATCCGGGGAGTAAGCGAGGTAGAACTATTTTTAACCCCGGAAACATCTGGAAGGATGGAGCTGGTTACCGACAGGGAGCAGTCGCGGCGCCAAACCAATGAGGGCGACAGCGAAGGGGGAAACCGGGAAATTATTGAGGAGACGTTGAGGTCAACATATGTTGTTTTAAGGGATTCGCAGGGCAATGAACTGCCCCTGGTGGCCGAAGAGGGAAAACCCCTCTATCGAGGAGTTCTTGTTGTTGCCGCCGGGGTTGAAGATCCGGCAGTAAAAGCCCGGGTAATCGAAGCGCTGCAGGTTCTTCTCGGCTTGCCCACACACCGGATTACGGTTTTGCCGCGTTGATCCGGCCCTCCCCTGTCATTTGGAGATCCTTCGCTTTGCTCGGGATGACAAACAAGGGGGCTCGGGCGGCATTTGATTGATGACAAGTAAAAATTATGGAGGTGAAGCGGGATGAGTTTCCTGAAAAAAAACCGCAGGCTGCTGCTCTGGATCTGCTGCCTGGCGGTGATGATCGGAGCGACCTGGTGGATTATCCAGGGAATCGAGGAGAGGTTCGAGAGCATGGATGTTGTTACCGACGAGACCCTTCTGGAGACGGCCGTTGATATGCCGGTGATTGACAGTGATGAGGGTGACGCCGCCTTCTTTGTCAACTATCGCCTGCAGCGTGAGCGGAGCAGGGACCGGTCCATCGAGATGCTGCAGTCTCTTCTCGACAACCCCAATGCCGGAGCCTCCGCCAAGGAGGAGGCGGAAAAAATGCTTCTGGAAATTGTCCGGTTGCGCGAGCAGGAACTGCTGGTTGAAAACATGGTCAGGGCCCAGGGTTACGAGGACGCCGTATTTTTCTATGATGAGGATGTGGCCACGGTGATGGTAAAGCATAAGGGGCTCGACGAGAAGAGCTTTATTCAGATTGCCGAAACAGTATCTGCCGCCGCCGGTGTTGAACGAGAAAATATTCAGGTGATGGCGCGTCCCTAATAATTGAACTGGCTGCCACTGTTTGGTATAATAGATGAAAATGGCGGCCGGCATGCAGCCCGCCGCCGGCGATTTACTCAGATAACCGGTAAGGAAGGTTTTTTCACCCTGTTTTGCTTATTTTGCTTCTGAAGGAGGTTTTTACATGTCTGCCGAAGAAGAGCGGGCGGTCACATCGGATATCGGGACGATCAGAATATCTGATGATGTCGTGGCCGTGATTGCCGGGCTGGCGGCGACGGAAGTGGACGGTGTCGCGGCGATGAGCGGCGGTTTTGCCGGTGGTATTGCCGAGGTATTGGGGCGGCGTAACCTTTCGAAAGGTGTCAAGGTTGAGGTGGGCACCGAGGAGGCGAGGATAGATCTGCACATAGTGGTCATGTATGGAGTGCGCATCCCGGATGTTGCCTGGGAGATCCAGGAAAACGTGAAAAAGGCCATTGAGCAGATGACCGGCCTGAGAGTTTTACAGGTGAATGTACATGTTCAGGGGGTAAGCTTTCCGCCAAAAGAGAAAGTCGGCGAGCGCGATGAGTTGGATTTGAAGTAGAACGATTCAACATGCCGTGAAGGAGGTATTTTGAACAATGAAAGCCATCCGGCGGTTACTCCTTGTTATCTTGGGCTTGTTAATGATCGGGACAGGCATCTTCCTCCTGCTGGCATCCTTTTATCCGCTTGGCAGATACGGCATTTATATCCTGGGTCTTTACGGACAGACCGTGCCTCTTTATGCCGGCGGGGCTTTGTCGCTGATCGGCTTGATCCCCTTTATCCTGGGTGTCAGCCCGTCTAAGAAGAAACCGGAGGCGGTGCTGCAAACCGGGGCATTGGGTGAAGTCAGGATTACCCTGCATGCTCTTGAAAATATGGTGCTGCGGGTTGTCCAGCAGATGAGGGGGATTCGAGACAGCAGCAGAAGGGTGATCTACACTCCGCAGGGCCTGGTCGTTTATTTGCATGTGAAAGTTCTGCCTGATCAGAAACTGCCCGATCTAACCGGCGAACTGCAGAACAATGTGAAAAATTACCTGGAGGAGATTACCGGGATTATCGTCAGTGAAGTAAAAGTAAATGTGGAGAACATCATCCTGGATAAGGTTCCCGTTAAGGTTAAATAGACGGATTAACAGGCTATCAAGGGGGGACCGGAAATGAACTTCTGGGTTATCCTAAGTAAAAATTGGGGAAAAATAATTGGCGGCCTGGTGGGTCTGATCACCGCTCTGCTGATACTCAATTACGGTTGGGGAACCCTGCTGATCTATGCCTTTGTCGCGCTGGGGGCTTTCCTCGGCTGGCGGTTTGATGTTGACCAAAGAATCCGGCATATTATTGAGCGCTTCTTCTCTTCCCGCGAAGACTATTAACCGATCATACACTATTCAGGAGGATGTCGTCTTGTCCCGTCGCCTGGCCCGAGAAACTGCTTTCAAAGCCCTCTTTCAAATTGATCTTGGCAAAGCCACCACCTCACAAGCGCTGCGCTATGTCCTGGAAGGTGTAAGCCTGACTGAAAGTGAGGTCCGCTTTACCCGGGAAATGGTCGAAGGAACCTTCATGTGTCTATCCGAAGTAGATCGCCTGATTCAAAAATACCTGGTCCACTGGGAGCTGCACCGCCTCTGTGCGGTGGACCGCAACCTGCTCCGCCTGGCTCTCTTTGAAATTCTTCACCGTCCCGATATTCCCGATGCGGTGGCGATAAACGAATCACTGGAATTGGCCAAAAAATACGGCAGCAGCGAAGAGGCCGTTGCTTTCATCAACGGCGTCCTCGACAGGGCGGCGGCGGAATCTTCCGGCCGTGAAAACTGACCGTTATTTTCTCGGAGTAGACTGCTCGGCCTATACCGGTTCACTGGCCTTGGTCGACCGGAAGGAGCGCCTTGTCTGGGAGGGGCGCAGACCGCTCCCGGTGCGCGAGGGCGGGCTCGGCCTGCGCCAGTCCGAAGCGGTATTTGCTCATATCAGGAACCTGCCTTTGCTTTGGGAAGAAGGAGCCGTCTGGCTGAAGCAGGCCCCCCTGGCCGCGGTAGCCGCGGCAGTCCGGCCGCGCCCCGCGGCCGGTTCGTATATGCCGGTTTTTAAAGTAAGCGAGACCGCAGGGGCGCTGATTGCCCAATCGCTGGACATTCATTTATATACGTTTTCTCACCAGGAGGGCCATGTTGCCGCCGGCCTCTGGTCTGCCGGGCTGACTCCGGGCCGATACCTTGCCGTCCATCTTTCCGGCGGCACCACCGAGCTGCTTTCCGTAAAGGAGAAAGAGGGAGCTCATCTGAAGATCTCCCTGGTCGGCGGCGGTACCGACCTGCATGCCGGGCAGTTTGTGGATCGAGTTGGCGTGGCCATGGGGTTGGGTTTTCCCGCCGGTCCGGCCCTGGAAGAGTATGCCCGCCGTGGACGGAGCGGGGCCATCACCCTTCCGGTAGCAGTAAAGGGGACCGGTATCAGCTTCTCCGGCCCGGCCAGCCACGCGCAGCGGCTGCTGGAACATGGATGTAACCGCCATGACCTGGCGCGGGCCGTGGAGCTCTGCATTGCCGACTCTCTCGCGGAGGCGCTCCATGCCGCAAACGATCCCGGCATATACGAGGGGATACTGATTGTCGGCGGCGTGGCGGCAAACTCATATATTCGTGAACGGTTGGCCCAAAGAGGACCCGGCATACCCCTTCATTTTGCCGCCCCCGCTTTTGCCGGGGACAATGCCGCCGGCCTGGCGGTTCTGGCGGCGCGGCGCTATACCAAAATGGAGGAAATGTAGAAATGTGAATCAATTGAAAAGGAAAATAATCAAAATGTGGCGAATGATATTAAGGTATGATCTGAAACCTGGGGGTGCGTGAAGGGAGGCTTAGTGAAGAAATTCACAATAAAGGAAGCGGAGAGCATGCTCTCCGTAAATTTCCTGAGGGAGAGAGGGGAACATGGCTAAAGTATTATTCAGCAGCTGGAGAAATCAACTTATTGATGAACGCGGAAAAGATCCGGCTGAGCGGCCGGATCTGGCCGAACTTAACCTGCCTGCGGAATTGGACGGGGCGCCGCTGAAGGCTTTTCTGGGCTGGGCGGGACTGGTGCTCATTGATCCGCAGGTGAATATCATTGAAGTTTTGCAGCATTATTTCAGGGCGGTGCAGCAGGAATCATGCGGCCGCTGCGTACCCTGCCGGATTGGCACCAGGGTCATCGCAGAATGCCTGGAGAAGCTGGCCGGGGGGAAAGGAACGGAACTTGACCTCGCCGTATTGGAGAGCCTGGGGCGGCTGGTCAAAGACAGTTCTCTTTGTGAACTGGGCCAGTCGGCGCCGGTACCCCTGCTCGATGCGCTGGAATATTTCCGGGGCGATTTTGAAGCCTGCCGGAGTTCGCCAGAACCGGAAAAAGACAACAATCTCACTTACCGCTCCCTGTTAACCGCTCCCTGCCGGAACGGCTGCCCGGCGCATATTGATATTCCCAAGTATATCGGAATGATCAACGGCGGATTTTATGAAGAATCGATTGGCATCGTTCGCGAAAAGACGCCCCTGGCCGGTGTGCTGGGAAGGGTTTGCGTTCACCCCTGCGAGGCCAATTGCCGCCGTCAGTCTCTTGACGAGGCTCTGTCGATACGGGTTTTAAAAAGATTTGTCGCCGATTTTGAGAGGAAGAACGGGCTGCCCCGCGCTGCAGCGGCGCCGGCCCATCCTGGCGGGAAAAAAGTGGCCGTGATCGGGGCCGGCCCGGCCGGCCTGAACGCATCTTACCAGCTGGCCCGCAAGGGTTACCGGGTGACTATTTTTGAAGCCCTGCCGGTGGCCGGCGGGATGCTGGCAGTCGGTATTCCCAGCTACCGCCTGCCGCGGGATATTCTTAACGGCGAGATCGAGCTGGTCAGGTCACTAGGGGTGGAAATCAAGCTGAATACAATAATCGGGGAAGATATCACCTTCGAACAGCTGCGCCGGGACGGATTTGCGGCGATCCTGGTTGCCACGGGGCTGCACGACAGCGCCTCCATGAGGGTGGAAGGTGAAGATGTCGGTTATAAAGGGTTCTTCCCCGGGGTTGAATATTTACGGCGGGTGAACTTGAAACAGGAAATAGAGCTGGGCCGGCGCGCCGCCGTAATCGGCGGCGGCAATGTGGCCATGGATTGCGCCCGCTCGTCGCTGCGCCTGGGAATAGAAGAGGTCTACCTGGTATACCGCCGCTCCCGCGCCGAGATGCCCGCCAACGAGGCGGAGGTCATCGCCGCGGAGGATGAGGGGGTCAAGTTCCGCCTGCTGGCCAATCCTACGCGCATTCTTGCTGAAAACGGACGCGTCGTGGGAATGGAATGTATCCGCATGGAGCTGGGCGAACCGGACAGCAGTGGCAGGCGCCGTCCCGTGCCGGTGAAGGGATCGGAATTTATCCTGGATGTGGATATGGTCATCCCGGCGATCGGCCAGGTGGCCGACCTCAGCTTCCTCTCAGGGAAAAGCGGTGTGGAGATTACAAAACGAGGTGCTATCGCGGCCGATCCGCTGACGATGGCCACATCGGCGGCAGGTGTCTTCGCTGCAGGAGATGCCGTGCTTGGCGCTCGCACGGTCATCGAGGCGGTGGCTTCGGCGAACAGGGCTGCCGAGGCGATTGACTGCTACCTGAGTACGGGAGAAGCGGCCGTTACGGAGCGCATGGTCCTGGAAGATTTTATTGAAAAGACCGGTGTTTACGATCCTGCAGAAAAACCGCCGCTGATCGGAAACCGGCCGCGGGAGGAAGAATCTTGCCTGCCCGTTTCCGAAAGAATAAAAGGGTTCTCCGAGGCCGAACTGGGTTTTGACGGGCCGCCGGCGGCGCTGCGTGAAGCCGGGCGCTGTGCCTGCTGCCTGCGCCTGGGCATGGCTGTAATATAACCGAGGGGAGGGGATCAGAAGTGAAAGTTGTTTCATTAACTATTGACGGTAAGCGAATTTATGCCTCTGCCGGAACAACGATCCTGGAGGCGGCAAGAAAAAACGGAATCGAGATACCCACGCTCTGCTACCACCCCCGGTTAAGGCCGCTGGGACATTGCCGGCTCTGTATTGTCGAAGTCGAGGGTGTGGCGGCCCCGGTAACCTCTTGTGATAATCCGGTGCAGGAAGGTATGGTGGTAACGACAAGCACTCCGCATCTGGAGGCGATGCGCAAGGAGATCATCTCCTTGTTGCTTTCGGACCATCCATATGAGGAATGTTTGACCTGTGAAAAGGGCGGCTCCTGCGAGCTGCAGGAGAAAGCCTACAGCTACCGGGTCGATCTACCCGGGTTGATCCGGGCGCTTCCGGTAACTAAGGACGAAAACCCCTACATTGTTCGCGATGAGTCCAAATGTATCCTCTGCGGGCGCTGCCTCAGGGTCTGCCGTGATTACGCCGGCCGCAATGTTTTTACCTTGCTGAGCGGCGGCATCGAGAGCCGGATCACCCCTGCCCGCGAAGGTGAAGCGGTTGGTCTCGAGGATGCCGGCTGTATTTTTTGCGGGCAGTGTGTCGATGTCTGTCCTGTCGGCGCTCTCACTGAAAAAGAGAGAGTTGCCGCCGGACGCGAATGGGAGCTCAACTCCTTTACGGGGGTCTGCCTTGAATGCTCGCTCGGCTGCACCGTGGAGCGCTATTTTACCGGGGAGAAACTTGCCCGGGTGACGGCAACCCGCGAAGGTGAAAAGAGCGGCTGGCTCTGTCAAAAAGGAAAGTTCAACCCGGCGGCGGGTGTGGAGAATGATCCGGTGACCGCTCCGCTGATCCGGGGTGAAGACGGGTTCAGTGAAGTGAGTTATGAAGAGGCATTGCGGAAAACCGGCCGCGCCTTTCTGGAGATGAAGAAGAGAAGAGGCCCCGCCGCCCTGGCGGTAATCGCCGGAGGCCGCTGCAGCAATGAAGAAAGCTATCTTCTGCAGAAGCTGGCCCGCGGGGTAATGGAGACCGGTCATGTTGACCTGGGATTGAAGCCGGTCTGGACGGAGGCCCTCTGTGCTCTTGAGAATACTACCGGTCCGGGTGTCTCCGGCCCTTCCATCGCCAATCTGCAGGAAGCCGGCGCTATTTTTGTAATCGGGCGGGATCTTGCCGCCGGAAATCCTGTCGCGGCGATGGCTGTTGAGCAGGCCTGCCGCTACGGCAGCGCCGTTCTGGTCCAGATCGGCCCGGCTGGAAAAGAGCTGACTGCATGGGAGCGGCTGGTGCTGCAGCCACGGCAGGGTACCGAAGCTGATCTTTTCAGGGCGCTAACCGCCCTGGTGCAGGATCAGCCGGCAGCGGATCAGGCCAAAAAGACCGGCCTGGACGAGGCGGATCTAGGCAGGGCTGCGCGGCTGTTGAGCGGCGGTAAGAGCGTCATCCTGGTCTGCCCCTCATTTTTTGAAACGGCCGGCAGCGAGTGGATCGAGCCGCTGCTGGAGGCGGCCCGGGCCGCCGGTCAGCTGGAACGCGGCCGGAGCAACCTTCTCTTTCTGGCCGAAGAGGGAAACGCCCGCGGCATTCTCGAAGCCGGGGGAGCGCCGCACCTGCTTCCCGGATATGCTTCCCTGAACGGCAAGGCCGGTTTCAACCGGGAGCAGATCATGGCGGCCATAGAAGCGGGTGAGATCAAAGGTCTCTTTGCCGTCCTGGATGGACTTGCCGTGCCGCTTCCTCCCGGCCTTGAATTTCTGGCGGTGCAGTGTGTTTCGAAGAGCGACATCCCGGCAGAGGCAAACGTGGTCTTCCCGGCGACGCCGCTATATCTGAAAAAGGGTTCCTTTATTAGCAGCGCCGGCCGGCGGCAGCAGAACCTTGGCCCTCCCGGCGATATCTGGCCGGAGTGGCGGGTTATTGCGGCCCTCTCCTCCGCCATGGGCTGTTCGACTGCTTACGGCAGTTTGAAGGAAGTGCAAGAGGAGATCTACCGGTTGGTGGAGGGGCGGTGAAATCGGCGCTGTGCGGCCTTAAGTCCGGACGCCTCCCGGTTTGAAGATGCAGAAACGCGCTCCTGTTTACACGGTATCCGAAGTTAACCGGATCATCAAGGGATTGATCCAGGGAGACTCCCGCCTCCGCGATCTGTGGGTGGCGGGGGAGCTCTCCAATTTCAAGCACCACCGTTCCGGACATATGTATTTCACGATCAAGGACAGTTCCGCCTCGCTGCGCTGTGTCTTTTTCCGCCGTGAAAACTTGCGCTGCCGCTTTCAGCCTGTGGACGGGATGGAGCTTTTGCTTTACGGCAGCCTATCTGTCTATGAACATGGCGGAGTCTACCAGCTTTATGTATCCGAGATGGAGCCGGCGGGGATGGGCTCCCTCTACCTGGCTTTTGAACAGCTCAAGAGAAAACTGGAAGAGGAAGGGCTTTTCCGGGAGGAGCATAAAAAGAAGCCTCCCGGTTTGCCGCGGCGGATCGCCGTGATCACTTCGCCCACCGGGGCGGCCCTGCAGGATATCCTCACCACGATGCGGCAGCGTTTCCCCTATGTGCAGATCCTGGTTGTGGAGAGCTTGATGCAGGGGAGCGGAGCCCCTGCCGACATTGCCCGCGCAGTCGAGCGGCTTAACACCATGGCCGGAATTGACCTGATCATTGTCGCCCGCGGCGGAGGCTCCCTGGAAGATCTGGCGCCTTTCAACACGGAAACGGTGGCCCGGGCGATATTTAATTCCAGGCTGCCGGTAATTTCAGCGATCGGCCATGAAACCGATTTTACCATTGCCGACTTTGTTGCCGATCTGCGGGCTGCCACTCCCACAGCGGCAGCGGCGGCGCTGCCGCAATATGACGAGCTGTCCCGTCTGATTGACCGGCTTAAGGAGAGGAGCGCGCAGGCGCTGCTGCAGCGCCTTCTTCATGTAAAACTGCTGCTTGATTACACGGTGACGGCCCGGTTCTATCGCCGCCCCCTCGAGAGGGTGCAGAGATACCGGGAACGCAGAGCGGGGCTTGATGAGAGGCTGCGCCGGTCCGCGCTGCGCTATCTTAAGTTGAAAGGGTTGCAACTGGCGGCGCTGGGAGATAAGCTTGAGGGGGCCAGCCCGCTAAAATTGATGGCCCGGGGTTACAGTTATTGCCAGGATGAAGACGGCAATGTGGTAAGATCAGTCGGTGAGCTGCAGCTCGGGCAGCGCCTGCTGCTGCGTTTCAGGGACGGCTTCGCCCGTTGCCGCACCGAAGAATTGGAGGAGGGTCCAGAACTTGTCCCCTAAAAAGAATGGAGAGCTCTCTTATGAGGAGGCCATCCGGCGTCTCGAAGAGATCGTGGAGCGTCTCGAAAACGAGGAGATCCCGCTTGAAGAGGCACTGGACGGTTTCAAGGAGGGAGTGCGCCTTTCCCGGTACTGCCGCGAAAAGCTGGCCGAGATCGAGTTCCAGGTGGAATACCTGCTCAAGGAGGAGCAGGAAGGGGCCGGGGACAACGGAGCGGAGGCGGAGGCGGATGAAGATCTCTGATCCCGGAGCTTACCTGGAAAGGCAGCGCGATGCGGTAGAGAAATCTCTGGCAGGGTTGTTTGATCCTGGCGGGGAGCCGGCCCTGCTGTGGGAGGCGATGCGCTACAGCGTTGACGCGGGAGGAAAAAGGCTGCGCCCGCTGCTTGCCCTGGCCGCGGCGGAGACCCTCGGTCATCCCGGAGAGAAGGTGTTGCCGGTGGCCTCGGCCCTGGAACTGATTCATACTTACTCGCTCATTCATGACGACCTTCCGGCGATGGATGACAGCGATCTGCGCCGGGGCAAGCCGGCATGCCACCGTGTTTACGGCGAGGCAATCGCTATCCTGGCCGGGGATGCGCTGTTGACCCTTGCTTTCGAGCTGGTTGCCGGTTATGGTATGCAGGAGGGACGCCCTGTGCAGGCGCTGCAGATCGGACTGGAGCTGGCACGTGCCGCCGGTAGACAGGGGATGGTGGGGGGGCAGGTTCTCGATCTTGAAGCAGAGGGGAAGACGATCGGGTCGGAGGGACTTGAAAAAATAGATCGCTTCAAGACCGGCGCCCTGCTGCAGGCAGCGGTTCGCTGCGGCGCCATCGCCGCGGGAGCCTCGCCGGCACAGATGAAAGCTTTCAGCGGCTACGGTTCCTGCCTGGGGCTGGCTTTCCAGATCACCGACGACCTGCTGGATTTGGAAGGAGACGCCGCCGAGATGGGCAAGGAGACAGGCGCCGACCGGGCCCGTGGAAAGGCCACTTTCCCGGCCCTGCTTGGGACAGCGGCGGCGCGGCGGCGTGCCGGAGAGCTTTACCGTGATGCGCTGAACAACCTGGATGCCCTCGAGAGGCCCGCAGAGTTGCTGCGGGAACTGGCCCGTCAACTTGTCTTCAGAAACAAATAAAAGTGGGACACCAGGTGGGACATCAGGGACAGTCCCCGGTATCCCGGATGGGAACAATAATTTAAGGGAGGTTGTTGTTTATGGCCATGTCGGCAAATAGCTGCGATTATTTTTTGGATGTGCTGGCCTCCAAGGCTCCGACCCCGGGCGGCGGGGGGGCGGCAGCCATGGGCGGGGCCATCGGGATGGCCCTTTCAAACATGGTGGGCAACCTTACCGTCGGCAAGAAGAAGTATGCCGCGGTGGAAGATGAGGTCAAGGAACTGCTTGAAGAGGGCAGCGGGATCATTGAGCGCTTGAAAGCGCTGGTGGATGAAGATGCGGAGGCTTTTGCTCCGCTGGCCAGGGCTTACGGGCTGCCGAAAAATACCTCTGAAGAGGCCGCCCACAAAGAGAAGACCCTCGAGGAATGCTCCAAGGTGGCCCTCTCGGTTCCGCTGGAGATCATGCGCCAGGCCTACCGGGGTATCAATATCCATGAGCGCATGGGCGAGATCGGATCGATGCTGGCGATCTCGGATGTAGGTTGCGGGGTGGTGTTCTTGAAGGCTGCCCTGCAG
>CAYFRE010000011.1:17392-20356 GCA_964345455.1 uncultured Syntrophomonadaceae bacterium
CTATCTCAATGTGATCATCAACCTTGGCGCGATCAAAGACCGGCAATTTGTGGATCAGGTAAACAAAGAGATGAATCAACTTCTGGAGGGCGGGAGCAGAATTGCCGATAAAACGCTGGAACTGGTTATCGGCAAAATTAAAAAATAAAATGACAAGGAGGTTAGGACTATGGCTGAAAGATTGAAAGGTAAACCGGTGGCCGATGCCATGAAAGAGGATCTGATCCGGAGGGTGGAGTCCCTGAAAGCAAAGGGGATCACCCCCAGGCTGGGGATCATCCGCGTGGGAGCGCGGCCCGACGACCTGTTTTACGAGGGCGGGATCAAGAAAACTAGTGATGGGATCGGGCTCTCTTATGAGATCTTTGAACATCCCGAAGATATTACCCAGGAGCAGTTTGAGAAGACGGTGCTCGCGGTCGCTGCGGATAACTCAATTCACGGTATCCTGATGTTCGCCCCGCTGCCGAAGCATCTCGACGAGAAGAAGATTCGCTCGCTGATTCCGGTGGAGAAGGATGTCGACTGCATGACCCTGGGCAGCGCGGGGAAGGTCTTTGCCGATGACCGGACCGGTTTCCCGCCGTGCACTCCCACCGCCTGCATGGAGATGCTGAAGTTTTACGACATCCCGTTGAAGGGCAAGAGGGTTACCGTGGTCGGCCGCTCAATGGTCGTGGGCAAGCCGGTGGCGATGCTGCTGCTGCGCGAACATGCCACGGTCACGATCTGTCATTCGCGCACGGAGAATCTGGACCAGGTCTGTGCCGCCGCCGACATCCTGGTGGCCGCTGTGGGCAGGGCCAAGATGATCGGCCGCAGCTACGTCAAGCCGGGACAGATTGTCATAGACGTGGGCATCAATGCGGATCCCGATAATCCCGGCAAATACTGTGGCGACGTTGATTTTAATCCGGTAGAGCCGGTGGTCGAAAAAATTTCACCGGTTCCCGGCGGAGTGGGTTCGGTCACGACAATCGTTCTCTGCAAGCACACCGTGATGGCCTGCGAAATGCAGCACAACCTGTAAAATCGGAGGTTGGAGGTCAGAGGTCGGAGGGGACAAAACGGGAGCTTTGAAGACTGTTGCAGGGGCGACCACCTGGGCCGCCCCAACACCTGTCCCTAACTGCTGAACTGACTGGAAATGCGTCAAATGGAGATAGGATAATATTATACGTGATGGCGGTACCTTGAGAAAAGAAATGTAATATGTTATAATTTTTTCACCAAGAGGCATAAGTGGTGCAGTATTCTAGTTGGCTCTCCCTCTTCGAGAACGGGCCTAAAAATCCGTTAAGGGCACATCGATGAAGTTCCTGGTGCTGGCTGCCGAAGCCCAGTTGGGGGCTGGTGCTGGGAGTTAAGAAGGACGGGGCGATCTACAAAGGCATGTAGGCGTTGACCCTGCCTTCGCGGAGACCCAATGACGGTGGCCGGATGCCTGAAGGCTACGGTTACTGCTTGGGAATGAACCTGCATGCGGTGAAAGCTGGGTGCAGCGTAGCCTGCCTTGAGTGGTGTGGGCGGGGGGAGGAGAAAATTCCTGAAACCCACCCTGCAAAAGAGGCTAGGGGAGGACAGGAGCCAGGGAGGAAATCTCCTAGACTGCTCTCGAAAGAGAGGCATGCCAGGGATTAAAGTGCGAGCTAAGTGGCAATCCAGTTCTGTCATTGGCGACATGGCGGGAATAATCTGAAAAGGGAACTGCCTTATCGGTGACGAGAGGCGATTATTCGGGAAAACCTGCTGGACCTAAGCCGCAACGTTTACCTGGCCTGCTACCACTTATAAATTTTTGTACAGATTCCGGGAATGCCCGGCAGTCGGTATGCCCGGGCGGTATTTTGTTTAAGCTAAAAAACAATCTAGCCGGCATCACCGGATGCCGGCGCGGTATGGTGATGAGGTGGGAAAAGGCAAACGTAATCGTCCGTCGGGACGTTGGATAGTCAGCATCACCATCTGGTCTTTTATCCTGGCGGTTATTATCGGTATCGTGACACGACTATTGCTTGATGCAATCTATTCGCTGCTTCTTTCCTTCTTGATTTTGGCCGCCGTGATCATGCTGGGCATAATCTTTGACATAATCGGCACCGCCGCCGCGGCGGCAGAACAGGCTCCGCTTAATGCTAGGGCTGCCCGCAAGATGGACGGCGCCCGGCGGGCGGTGGAGCTGGTCCGGCATGCCGACCAGGTGGCCAATTTTTGCAGTGACGTCATCGGCGATATCAGCGGTATTGTCAGCGGGACGCTGGCGGCGTTAATCGTCTCGCGGCTGGCCACGAACTTATTTGGCACGGCGGAGATTTACGAAGGGATCTTGCTGACTGCGCTGGTGGTGGCATTAACCGTGGGGGGGAAAGCCTGGGGAAAGAATTTGGCCATCACCCGCTCCACAGAAATTATTACACTTGTCGGGAAAATGCTCACCCGGCTGGAAGAAATGCGGGATTGGCTCCTTTTCCGAAAATAAAATGGGGTGACAGAGGATGGAGGAATTACCCGGCCGGATGAAGCTTCCCGAAGATTTGAAGAACCTCAAGATTACTGAACTGGAAGATCTGGCTTCAGAAATACGAAACTACATGATCCGGACTGTGGCGGACAACGGGGGACACCTGGCTCCAAACCTGGGAGTGGTGGAGCTTGCCCTGGCCCTGCACAGCACTTTCCAGAGTCCCCGCGACCGGATCATCTGGGATGTTGGGCACCAGAGCTACCCGCACAAACTTCTTACCGGCCGCTGGGATCGCTTTCCCACCCTGCGCCGCCGCCAGGGGCTCAGCGGTTTTCCGAAACCGGCGGAAAGTGAACATGACCCCTTTGGAACGGGGCACAGTTCCACTTCAATCTCGGCTGCTCTCGGCCTGGCCCTGGCTCGTGATTTTTTTGGCGGCATCTACAAGGTCATTGCCGTGATCGGCGACGGCGCCTTTACCGGGGGGATGGCTTATGAAG
>CAYFRE010000011.1:20366-25231 GCA_964345455.1 uncultured Syntrophomonadaceae bacterium
TGTCGGCATATCTGGGCAGAATCCGCTCAGATCCGAAATACTCGCGTCTGAAAGCCGAATTTGAGCAGATGTTGAACCGGATCCCTCTGGTTGGCAAAAAGATGGTTGAATCCGCCGAAAGGATCCGGGGAGGTCTGAAATACCTGATCACACCGGGGATGATCTTTGAAGAACTTGGCCTGACCTATTTCGGCCCCGTTGACGGGCACAATATAACCGCTCTGAAAAGCACCCTCCGGCAGGCGGCGCGGATGAAAGGCCCGGTGCTGGTGCATGTTCTCACAGAGAAAGGAAAGGGTTACCCCTATGCCGAGGCGGCGCCGGAACGCTTCCACGGAATCGGTCCATTCGACCTGAACAATGGCCTGCCGCGCACTAAAAAAACGGGCCCCACATATACCGAGGTTTTTGGAAGGACGATGCTGAAGCTGGCCGCGGAAAATCCTAAAATTGTCGCCCTGACAGCGGCGATGGCAGGGGGCACGGGATTGAGCAATTTTGCCAAAAATTATCCGCAGCGTTTTTATGACGTCGGTATTGCCGAGCAACATGCCGCCGGCCTGGCCGCCGCCCTGGCCGCAGGGGGCCTGAAGCCGGTTGTCGCGGTCTATTCCACCTTTCTCCAGAGAGCTTATGATCAGATGATTCACGATATCTGCCTGCAGAAACTGCCAGTTGTATTTGCCGTTGACCGGGCCGGTATTGTCGGCGAGGACGGGGAAACACACCAGGGAATTTTTGATCTTTCTTACCTGCGCAGCATTCCGCAGATGGCGGTAATGGCCCCCCGCAATGAAGATGAACTGCAACATCTGCTCTATACCGCTCTCTACGGCGCTCCCGGACCGGCGGCGCTGCGCTACCCCCGGGACAAAGGCGAAGGGGTCGAGTTGCACGAACCTCATCTGCTGTCGTGGGGTAAGGGCGAACTGTTGCGGGAAGGTAAAGACCTTCTGATTGCCGCTGCCGGCATCACCGCAAATTCTGCCCTGGCTGCAGCAGAGAAGCTTTCTGAAGAGGGAATTGATGCGGCGGTGATCAATGCACGTTTTATCAAGCCGCTTGACGAAGAGCTTATTCTCGAATGGGCCGTCAGGTGCGGACGTGTACTCACGGTGGAGGAGAATACCGTTGTAGGCGGCTTCGGCAGCGCAGTGCTCGAACTTCTGGCCGGACACGATCAGATCTTGCCGGTGCGCCGCCTCGGAATAGATGACCGCTTCGTCGAACAGGGCCCGCGCGCGATGGTCCTCTCTCTTTATGGCCTCGGTGCAGAGGGGATATTCCGGGAGGCGCTCTCTTTTGCCGGTGCCAGGGCGCGGGGGGCGGCGCATTGAAGAAGAAGCCAGGCCGTGAGCGGCTGGACCTGTTGCTGCTGGAAAGTTTCTCCGGCCTCAGCCGCAGTCTTGCCCGGGCGGAGATCATGGCCGGCCGCGTGCTCGTTGAAGGAAAGGTCTGCACCAAGCCGGGAATGCTCTACCCGCGTGATGCGCAGATCACGCTTCTGGAACCGCGGCAGCGCTATGTCAGCCGGGGCGGGTTCAAGCTTGCCGGGGCGCTGGATGACCTTGGGCTGGCTGTTGAAGGACTCACCGTTCTCGATGTGGGAGCCTCCACAGGGGGGTTTACAGACTGCCTGCTGCAGCGCGGCGCCGGCCTGGTAATCGCTCTCGACGTCGGCTACGGCCAGCTCGACTGGAGCCTGCGGCGTCATCCGCAGGTGACCGTAATGGAGCGCTTCAACATCCGTCATCTCAGGCCGCAGGATCTTCCCGGGATTCCGGATTTAGCGGTGATCGATCTTTCTTTCATCTCGCTTAAGCTGGTCCTGCCGGTTTTAAGGGAAAATGGAATCCCCGTGATCCTGGCCCTGGTCAAGCCCCAGTTTGAAGTAGGGCGCAGGGAGGCCGGCAGAGGGAAGGGTGTTATTCGAGATCCGCAGTTGCACAGAGCCGTGCTGCGGGACCTGCTCGGTTTCGCCTGTGATGCGGGCTACTGCGCCGCTGCTCTCAGCTTCTCCCGCCTGCCGGGCTCCAGGGGCAATCTGGAATTTTTTATCTACTTGAAGAGAGGTGACGGCGGTTGTTCCTGCCGGATGAAGACTGAAGAAGAGATCTCGGACGTGGTCAACCGGGCCCACTGTGAACTGGTAAAATAATCCGCAGCTTAAAGGAATTGAAATGAGCCTGGCGAATATTTAAGATAACTGAACGCCGGGTGGTGATCGCATGCGCCCGCAGGACTATCTCTGGTTGTTACTTCTGTCCGGGTCTTATCTCCTGTTCTTCCTCTTCAACCGAAAACGCAGGAAACGCGCGAAGCCTTCGCGCCGGGCCGACAGGCCGCTAACCCGCCGGGAACAGAAGACCTGGCATAAACTGCAGGCCGCAGGTTACCGGTTGGACGAGATTCATCCGTCACTGCCGGTGACAATGACCGTAGACGGGAAAAAAAAGAATTTTAATTATGAAGGTAATTTTATCGTCTCCAAAGGCGGAGAAAGTTTTTTGGTAAAGGTGATCAAAGGGGACAGTCCGCTGACCTGGGCGGGATTGCGCCGGGAGCTGCTTCTTGACTGCCTTCTCTTTCAAACAAACGGGGTCTTCTTCTATCATGAAGAGAGAGGACAGCTTGAAGAGGTTCGTTATGCTTATCAAGGTGAGCAGGGAGGCAAACAGCGGTTGCTCTGGAAAGCGGTGCTGATCCTGCTGATCATCATCGGGATTATATTTATGGGATATCTGCTGAGAGACGGGTTATTTTAAAAGGAGGCGCCATGCGCGGCATTGGACTGATTCCGAACTGGCAAAAAGAAAATTCAGCACTGGTTGTGGAACGAATCTGCGATTTTTTCAAGCAGCGCAATATATTGCTGCTGACCGCCGATTCACGGCAGACTGATTATCAGGCTGCGGGCTCCCTGGCAGAGAGGCTGGAGAGCTGGCGCGGCCGGGTGGAGATAATGATCGTTGTCGGAGGCGACGGGACCATACTCAGAGCGGCCCGCGACCTGGCGCACTGGGATGTGCCCATACTGGGGATCAATGTCGGGCACAAGGGTTTCCTGGCCGAGATCGAAGTTGAGCAGATGGACCGCTACTTGCAGTATATTGTCACGGGACAGTATCAATTTCTCGAGCGGATGATGCTCGAGGCCACGGTGCAGCGAGAAGGCCGGGTGCTGGGGCGTTTTATCGCCCTGAACGATATCGTCATTTCGCGGGGGCCGTTTTCCAGGATCCTCACGCTGAACACCTTCATCAACGAAGATTTTCTGGAGAGCTATTCCGGTGACGGGGTAATCGTGGCCACGCCGACCGGCTCAACCGGTTACTCCCTATCCGCCGGCGGTCCCATCGTCAACCCTTCCCTGGAGCTGATCGTGATCACCCCGATCTGCCCGCACAGCCTGAATAACCGCGCGGTTATCGTTACCGTAGGGGAGCAGATCCTGATGGGGGTCGATTCCCGCCAGGCCCAGGTGGTGCTGACTGCAGACGGACAGGTCGGTTTTGCCCTGGAAGACGGTGATGAAGTCGTGGTCAAGAAATCGGAGCAGAAAGTGAAGCTGGTTCATTTCGGGGACAACTCTTTTTACCGGCTGCTGCACCAGAAGTTAAAAGGCTGAGCGGCAGGGAGACGTAAGGAGGCGACACCAGGTGCTTGTGGAGATGCGGGTCTCGCAATTCGCCCTGATCGAAGACCTTACCCTGAAGTTTGGTCCGGGATTGAATGTTCTCAGCGGAGAGACCGGGGCGGGAAAATCAATTGTCATCGGGGCCATCAACCTGCTTTTGGGTGAGCGCGCGGTTACGGAGCAGATCCGCCAGGGCGAAGAGAGCGCCTTTGTTGAGGGAATATTTGCATGCCCCGCTGCCTGCGTGACTGAGATCAACGCCCTTCTTGAAGAGGCCGGTATTGAACCGGGCGAAACGCTGATCGTAGCCCGGGAAATGTCGCGCAACGGCCGCAGTGTGGGAAGAGTAAACGGGAGGGCGGTGCCCATCTCTTTTCTGAAAGAGCTCGGACAACTGCTTGTTGATCTGCACGGGCAGCACCAGCACCAGTCGCTGTTGCGGCCGGATTATCACCGGGAGCTGCTGGATTCTTTCGGCGGGGAAAAGTGTGCCGGCTCCCGCCGCCGGGTGGAGAGTCTTTTCCGGCGGCGGCAGGAGCTGATCGAACAGCTCTCCGGTCTGGGGCATGACAGCGCGGAGCGGGAGCGGCGCATGGATATTCTCTCTTTTCAGATCAACGAGATTGAAGCGGCGAAGCTCGAGGCGGATGAAGAAGCGAGGCTGTTGAAGGAAGAAAAGATCCTGGCGCATGCGGAGAAGCTGGGCGAACTGGTTGCGGGAGCATACAGCGGAATTTATTTGGGCGACGAGCGCAACGACGTTCCCGCCCTGATTGACGTTCTGGCCGCTTCGCGGGGGCGGCTGCAGGAGGCGGCGCAGATTGATGAAACGCTGACTCCCCTTGTGGGGATACTTGAGAGCGCGGCCGCGCAGCTCGAAGAGGTCTCATTCGTGCTGCGCGATTATCGGTCCGCTTTTGAATACAACCCTGCCGAACTGGCCGCCGTGCAGAACCGCCTGGATCAACTTCAAGGTTTGAAAAGAAAGTACGGCCGGACGGTGGCGGAGGTGATTGACTTCGGGCATCGGGCCGCGGTAGAGCTGAACCGGCTGCAAAACAGTGAAACGCTGGCCCGGGAACTTGAAGAGGAGATTGGCACCGCTGCGGAGCAGCTTGCAGAGGCTTCCCGGCAGTTGAGCGCGCATCGCCGCGAGGCGGCGGAGCTCCTGGAGCCGCTTCTGGGAAGCGCCCTTCAGGAGCTGGCCATGCCCAACGCCCGCTTCACC
>CAYFRE010000011.1:25241-32440 GCA_964345455.1 uncultured Syntrophomonadaceae bacterium
CGGTGGCCGTACTCCCATGGAAAATTTTACATTACAGGGAAAGGACCGGGTGGAATTTCTTTTTTCGGCAAACCCCGGTGAAGAGGTTAAACCTCTGGCCAAGATCATTTCGGGCGGAGAGATGTCGCGGGTGATGCTTGCCGTCAAGACCATCTTTGCCGGGCAGGAGCGCATACCCACACTCATTTTCGACGAGGTTGACGCCGGGATCGGCGGCGCGGCAATCCAGGACGTGGCCGAAAAGCTGGCCCTGCTGGCGGCCCATCATCAGATCATCTGCGTCACCCACAGTCCCCAGATAGCGGTCATGGCCGACAATCACCTGCGGCTGTACAAGGAACTGGCCGGGGAGCGCACCCTGACCAGGGCGGAGCAGCTGGATCCGGAAGAGAGGCGTGCTGAGATTGCCCGGATGCTGGATGGAGCGGAGATCGACCGGGCCGGCCTGGAGCATGTTGACAGCCTGCTCGGGCGCGCGGAGCGTTTCAAAAAAGAGGCGCAGCCTTAACCCGGGGGGAACATGAATGCGCCTTGCTGATATGATGACCAGGGATTTTGCCACCCTGCAACCCGGCGACACCTTGAAAAAAGCGGTGCGGATGCTGCGCAGCAGCCAGCGGGACGGTTTGCCGGTCTTAAATGACGATGGAACTCTGGCCGGTATTTTTACCAAGACCAACCTCTACGACGCCCTTCTGAAAGCAAGCAATCTTGACGAGCCGGTCTACAGGTTTTACAACCGCAATGTGGTCAAGATCCCGGTGGACTTGACCTACAGCGAAGTGATCGATGCCGTGCACCGCATCCCCGTGGGCACCGGCGTGGTCGTGGAGAAAGACGGTTCCGTGGCCGGGCTCTTCACCAAGGTGGAGTTGATCACCTCCCTGTTCAAAGAGGAGCGCATGCTCAATGCCCGCCTGAGGGCATTCTACCAGGCGATGCACAACGGCCTCATTTCGGTGGATCAATCCTGCCGCATCAACCTGATCAACCGCTCCGCCGCTCAGCTCTTCGGGCTGGACGGGGAGACGGCTGCCGGCCGCCACCTGGACGAGCTTCTGCCGGATCTGAACATGGCCTCGCTGCTGAAAGAGGGGACTGTGGAAATCGGAGTAAAATACTCTTACGGAGGGGCCATCACCGTGGTCAACAAAACCCCGCTTCTCGACGGCGGCCGGGTTGCCGGCGGCATCGCCATCTTCCAGGATGTCACCGAACTCGAACAGATTGCCGAGGAGCTCGGCAGCGTTAAAAGTCTCAACCGGACGTTGCAGACCGTCCTCGATATCGGTTACGATGCCATCGTGGTGATTGATGAGCGGGGAGCGGTGATCCTGGCCAACCGCTCTTTTCTTGATTTTGTGCGCCTGGGAGAGGAAGATGTCCTGCATCGCCCGGTGGATAAAATCCTCGAGAACAGCAGGCTCCGTGTGATTGTAAAAACCGGGATCCCCGAATTGAACGATATCCAGTTCATCGAGGGTAAACCTTACGTCGTCTCCCGCCTGCCCATCGTCCGCGAAGGACAGGTCATCGGGGCGGTGGGGAAAATCAGTTTCCGCCGCGTCGATGAACTGCGGGAACTGGCCCGCAGGCTGGAAGCGATGGACCACCGCCTGGCCCACTTCCAGTCGGAGCTGAAAAAGGAGCGTCACCGGGAGAAGCCTTACTGTTGTGATGATATCATTCCCCTTAACCCTTCCATGGAGCGTCTCAAGAGAGAGGCCCGCCTGGCATCCCAGAGCCTCTCCACGGTCCTGGTATACGGGGAGAGCGGTGTGGGTAAGGAGCTCTTTGCCCAGTCAATCCATTACGACGGGCCGCGCCGGGAAGAGCCCTTTGTCAAGATAAACTGTGCTGCCATCCCGGAAAACCTGCTCGAGTCGGAGCTTTTCGGCTACGCTCCCGGTGCTTTTACGGGAGCGCAAAAGGAGGGCAAACCCGGCCGCATCGAGCTGGCCGACGGGGGGACCCTTTTTCTTGATGAAATCGGAGACCTGCCCCTCTCCTTGCAGGCAAAACTGCTGCGCTTTTTGCAGGATCGCAACTTTGAGCGGGTCGGCGGCACCGAGACAAGGCGCGTCGACCTGCGGGTGATCGCAGCGACGAACCAGGACCTGGAGCAGAAGGTCTCCGAGGGCAGCTTCCGCAAAGATCTCTATTTCCGGCTTAACGTGATCTCCCTGCCGGTGCTGCCGCTTCGGGAGCGCCCCGAAGATATTCTGCCCCTGGTCCATGCTTTTTTAAGAAAATATAACGCTGTTTTCGGGCTGGAGGTGCAGGATATCTCGGAAGAGGCGCTCAATATTTTGCAGGATTACGCCTGGCCGGGGAACGTGCGTGAGCTGGAGAACGCCGTGGAGCGGGCCATGAATTTTACGGGCGCCAGGGTTATCGAGGCGGATGACCTTCCGCCGCACCTGCGGCAGAGAAGAGGCCAAGAGGCGGCAAATAAATTGAACGATGAACGTCCCGCAGCCGGATCGGGGGTTCCCCTGCAGGATTATCGCTCTCAGCAGGAGGCGCTGGAGCGGGAAACGATCCTCCGGGCCCTGCAGATAGCCGGAGGCAACAAAAGCAGGGCCGCCCGGTTTCTCGGTATGAGCCGCTCCTGGTTCTACGAGAAACTAAATCGCCACGGCCTGAAATAGAGGTCGGAGGTCCGAAGTCAGAGGTCAGAAAAAAAAGCGGGAAACCGTAGTGGGACAACCGGGACTGTCCCTGTTGTCCCATTTTGATGAAATCCCCGCTGCCAACTGTCACCGGTGTTTTGCCTCATGTCTCTGTTTTCTTGATTCTTGTCTCCTGGACTGGTATGTTAGTAATTAATTAACAACAAACAGGCTTTTGGCTTCAGCGATACGGAGGAGATAGGCAGATGAACTTTGAACTGAACGAGGAGCAGAGGGCGATACAGAAGATGACCCGGGAGTTTGTCGAGAAAGAGGTTATCCCCGTTGCCGCCTATTACGATGAAATTGAAGAGATGCCTGTCGATCTGGTCAGAAAAATGGTGCAGCAGGGTTTTGCTTCGATCAGCTTCCCCGAAGAATATGGCGGGGCCGGAATGGACCAGATCACTCTTTGCCTGGTAACCGAGGAACTTGGCCGCGGCTGCGCCGGTATCGCTACCGGCGTGGGGGCGAACTCGTTGGCGGCGCTGCCAATCCTGCTTGCAGGAAATGAGGAGCAGAAAGAGAGCTACCTGCCTGCCATTGCCGGGGGCCGGCTGGCTTCGTTTTGCCTCACCGAACCAGGTGCCGGGTCCGATGTCAGCGCAATTGCCACCACGGCCCTTCCGGACGGGTCCGGTTACCTGATTGACGGGGTGAAATGTTTTATTACCAACGGCGGCATTGCCGATATCTATGTTGTTTTCGCCTTGACCAATCCCGGCCGGGGTATCCGCTCCCTGACTGCATTTGTGGTTGAACGGGGCACTCCCGGTCTTTCGGCAGGAAAGAAAGAGAAAAAAATGGGTATCCGGGCCAGCAATACCAGCGAGGTGATTTTTGAGCAGGTCAGGGTTCCCGTGGAGAATCGTCTCGGTAAAGAGGGGAGCGGTTTTCGTGCGGCCATGGAAACTTTTGATCTTTCGCGGCCGATGATCGGCGCCCTGGCGGTGGGTGTGGCTCGCGCCGCCTACGAGGCGGCAGTGAACTATGCCCGGGAAAGGGTCCAGTTCGGCAAGCCCATCGCCATGCAGCAGGCTATTCAATTCATGCTTGCCGACATGGCCATGGAAATTGAAGCGGCCCGCGCTCTCGTGCTTAAGGCGGCAGCCATTGCCGAAAAGCAGGAGCGCCGCTTCTCCGCCTATTCCGCCATGGCGAAGGCCTATGCCTCCGATATGGCCATGCGGGTTACGACGAACGCTCTACAGGTTCTGGGCGGCTATGGCTATATTCGCGATTATCCTCTGGAAAAGTATATGCGCGATGCAAAGATTTTACAGATATACGAGGGAACCAACCAGATCCAACGGCTTGTCATTGCCGATGGTATTCTTAAAGGCCACATCTAAATGAATGGGGGGTGGGAACGCTCCCCCACCCCCGCTGAACACGTTAATTCAATTGGAAGCCAGGAAAGCTTTGTTGTTCAGGCGCAGACGATCGGCCATCATGGCGATGAACTCGGAATTGGTCGGTTTGCCTTTTTCCGTCTTGATCGTGTAGCCGAAAAATTTCTTGATCACATCAATATTATTGCGGGCCCAGGCAACTTCAATCGCGTGCCGGATCGCTCTTTCCACCCGGCTCGGTGTGGTGCTAAACCGCTCGGCAATTTCCGGATACAGGATCTTGGTAATGGAGCCCAGCAGGTCAATATCCTCCACGACCATGATTATGGCGTCACGCAGGTAGAGATAACCCTTGATATGGGCGGGGATACCGATCTGGTGCATGATATCGGTGACCTCTTCTTCCATCGATATTTTGGGCAGCCCCTTTTTGGCAGTTACGACAGGCTTGTCCGTTTCTCGAACAACTGCGTTGCCATTAAGCTGACGGATTCTGTCGGGCAGGGTTTCCATATCAAACGGTTTCAAGATGTAGTAAGCTGCTCCGAGCTCTACCGCCCTCCTGGTTACATTTTCATGGCCGAACGCCGTAAGCATAATTATATGCGGCTTATGCTCCAGCTCCATCTCCGCGAGCGCCTCCAGCACGCCGATGCCGTCCAGATGGGGCATGATAATGTCGAGAATCAAGACATCGATCCGGTTATTCTGAAACAGCTCCAGGACTTCCTTGCCATTATAGGCGCTTCCGATAATTTCAAAATCCGGCTGCATCGAGAGATATGAACTGAGCAACCCGTTAAACTCACGGTTATCATCAGCGACTACAATATTTAACACTCTTTATCCCTCCTGTAAATATTTTTAATAACTCTAGCTGTTATAAAATATTCGACATCTTGATGTAAAATCCTTCTTTCAAATATAAAAATTATTAATTATTGGTAAAATTTTCAGCTTCCTGGTGCATCCATTCCAGGAATATACCGTATCCCCGCGTCGGATCATTAATAAAAACATGAGTTACCGCGCCGACAAGTTTTCCATTCTGGATTATCGGGCTGCCGCTCATCCCCTGGATAATTCCCCCGGTGGTCTGCAGTAGCTTTTCATCGACCACCCGGACGATCATTCCCTTATCCGTGGGATTGGTCTGGTAAGCTATCTTCTCAATCTCCACCGTGTAACTGCCGATGGCCTCATCTTCAATCACGGTCAGTATCTCTGCGGGTCCTTTTTGAACCTCGGTGGCCAGAGCCATGGGAAGCGGATCCGGATAAGGGGAAGCCGCTTGTTGAAAATTGGCGATCTCTCCGAAAATCCCGTAATCTGTATTTTTGTTGATATTGCCTAAGTTGTCGTCGACAAAGATTCCGGTTTTTTCGCCGGGTTGTCCCCGTTTGGCGGCTTTGATATTTATAATTTTGGCCTTGACGATCGATCCCTCACTCAAGTTGATCGGCTGATGAGTGTCGGAATCGAGGATAACGTGGCCGAGAGCGCCGTACTTTCTTGTCAGGGGATCGTAGAAAGTCAGCGTACCTACGCCGGCGGCGGAATCACGCAAATAGAGGCCGATCCGGTAGGCGCTGTCAGAGGCGGAGAAGAGCGGGGTCAGTGAGAGCTTGAATGTTTCGCCGCGGCGGCTGATCAGCAGTTCCACCCTTTTCCCGCCCAATTCCTCCAGGAGACTGGCTGCACCGGGAGCATCGCTCACCCTATAACCGTTTATTTCCAGGATAGCATCACCGATCTTCACCCCGGCTTCACGGGCCGGGGATACGGTTTTTCCAGAAACGTTAAAATAGTAGTATCCGACCACGTTGACCCCCTGTGAATGAAGCTTGATCCCGATCGAATGTCCCCCGGGAATCAGCTTAACCTCCGGCACCACATTTACCGTGATCCGGCGCAGCGGAATCCATCCAAAAAGTGAAAATTCGAGTTGGACCTGCCCCAGGTTATGACCTTCCAGGCTGATCGGCGCATTGACCCGGCTCAGTTCTTTTAGAAGGGGGTTGCCGTTGAAAAGAATCACATCATCGCAGTCACCACGCACATAGAGAAAAGGGAGGCGAAGGTTTACATAATATGATCCACCCTGGTATATTTTAATATTCTTGATAGTGTTTGCCTGCAGTTGCCAGCCTGTCAGAGCCATCCAGAAAAGGGCAAGAATAAGAATTATATAGATAACATATTTGAAATTGCTTGGTTTCATAGATTATGTAATTCCTTCCGGCAATTAATTGGTTGTGGAGAAGCTCTTTTAAATTTTCCGCAACAAGAGAAATTTATGCTTTCCAGTTGACATAAGAGGTAAGCTTATATTTGACAATGTATCGCCTTTACGGAAGGATTGGCTTGATTTGTTTAATATGTTCAAGAGAGATCGGGGAAAGATAATTGAGGGTGTGGTTGAAAGATGTTTCCCTGCTTGCATAATCGTAAAAAAGCTGCATTTCAGGAGGGGCGGGTGCGCAAAGACCGCTCTACCAAAAAACTGATCCAGAGGCTTCGTCCCAGGGAGATCGCCCTGATTGCCCACCGGGACCTGGATTGGACTGCTGCTGAAGGCTTGCTGCGCTGCGGCGTGAAAGCGATCTTGAACACGGAATCGTTCTGCAGCGGGCTTTTCCCTCCGGCGGCGCTACAGCAGTTGCTTCGACGGAAGGTGCACCTGGTTGAAAACCTGGGTGGGCGTTTTTTCGATGCGGTGGTTGAAGGAGAGGCGGTCAGGGTCGTTGGGGGATCGGTTTATTGCCGGGGAGCCGAAATTGGCAGCGGTGATCTGCTTACCGAAAGCGTTTATGAAAAGGTTTACCGGGATGCGCTGCTGCGGAGGGATCAGATCATTGAAGATTTCCTGGTCAATACTCTCGATTATGCTTACCGGGAGCGCCACTTGATTACCGAAGACATTCACCTGCCGCCTTTAAAGACCGTGTTTAAAAATCATGACGCGGTGGTGGTGATCCGGGGAAAAGGTTTCCGTGAAGATCTCAGGGCGATGAAAAGTTATCTCCGTGAAAAAAAGCCGGTGCTGGTCGGGGTGGACGGGGGCGGAGATGCTCTCCTGGAATACGGCTTAACCCCGGACCTGATCGTAGGCGATATGGACAGCGTCAGCGACCGGGCGCTGCAGCAGGCCCGCGAACTGGTGGTCCACGCTTAC
>CAYFRE010000012.1:0-30764 GCA_964345455.1 uncultured Syntrophomonadaceae bacterium
TCGCGCTGCTAATTTTAACATGCCCCCCGCTAAAAGTCAACGCTGACCCGCGTCGCTGTGACGACGCGCCGCACTGTACGAAGCGAGGGATGGATTTGCTTCAACGGGAAGTTTACCTGTGCCGGATTTTGATTTATAATTTGAAAAGGTTCGACATGGAATTTGATGTTTTTTAATTAAGTCAGGGGGGATTTACCATGCGTTATGCTGGCGGGCGCCTCTTTATCGGGCTTTTTTTGCTGTTGCTGGGGGCGGTAATAATTTTAAACCTGCTTGGTTTTGATATTGATGCGCGCGAAATACTCTCATACTGGCCGCTTCTACTTGTTCTTATTGGCCTGGATTGGCTGATCCGTTCTTTCAGGTCCGGCTCCGCGCCGGGAGAAAGGAAATCTACGTTTATTTGGGGGCGGTTTTTAAGCGGCCTGGTGGTATTGATGATTGGCGCCTTTTACCTGGCTCGTAGGTTCGGTTATTTGGAAGAGTTTGAAACGGGCATACTCTGGAGTATCCTCTTTGCAGTGCTGTTGATTTTTGCCGGCCTGAGCTTTATCCGGGGCCACGCGGCGGCTGGGAGCAGCGGCGGGCGCTGGGCTTTACTGGCGGGGGTTAATGTCGGCGGTTCAACTCCGTGGAAGCTGGAGAGCGGCAGTTATTTTGCGTTCATGGGCGGCATTGAGATGGACCTGACCGCAGCGGAGATCCCCGAAGGGGAGACGGTCCTCGATTTAACGGCGATCATGGGAGGAATCGATGTGAAAATTCCGCCCGATCTGGCGGTGGTTTACGAGGGGACTGCCGTTCTCGGGGGGATCGCCTTCAAAGATCAGGAAGACGGCGGCATTGTGGCCAGCCGCAAGATCGGCGAACCTGGCGAGGCGGCGGCCGGCAAGTTTCTGAGGATTCAGGCGCGCGTCTTCATGGGAGGTATTGATATCAAAGAGAAATAAATCTCTTATATGCCCGCCACCCGGTTCTGCAAAGCCTGGAAAACCTCATCCCGGTCGAGATGGGGGTAGCGGCGGTGGATCATCTCCAGGCAAATTCCGGCGCCGTAGTCCATTCCCTGGCAGCCCAGCAGCAGAAGAACATCACCGGTGCGGATGCGGGAAAGACCCGCGGAAATCGCGTCCGGCAGTTCCCGGTGAAGCTCGATTCCAATTCCCGCTGCCTCCATTTCTTCTGAAAAAACCCGGATCTCATCCGGTGTTACGAGGTCTTTTTCGGTGACATGACTGCTGCTGGTTGTGGCGATAACCTTCTTGACACCGAGCAGGGGAATCCACCTGGCCATCGTTTCGGCATTTTCCCGGTTCACGGTGACGCCGCGGCTGCCGCGGATGGCGTAAACGAGATGCAGGCGGCGGTATTTCATGAACTTTAAGGTCTCCAGGGTGACGTTGATGTTGCCGCTGTTGGCGAAATGATCGTCAATGACCTTAAAGTCACCGTCAAAAATCAACTCGAAGCGGCGCTCCACCCCGCGAAACTTCTCCAGGGCACGCTGGATTACCGGCACGGGGACACCGCAGAGCAGGCCACAAAGCACCGCCGCCATGGCGTTGTAGACACTGTGCAGGCCCAGAACCGAGAGCTCGATGGGGAAGCTCTCCAGGCCACCGGCCATTTTATCCGCGAGGCCCGGCTTTTTTAGTTCAACGAAAAAGTGAGCCCGTCCGGTAGTCAGGTCCAGCTCTCTAACCACGCAGTCGGCGTCGCTGTTTTTGAATCCATAGGTCAGTGTCCTTGCTGCGGTCTGTTTACTTAAAGATGCGGTATGGGGACAATCCATGTTGAATATAACCCATTGTTCCGGCCCGGCCCGCCGCACCAGGCTGGCCTTGGTCCGGAAGTAGTTTTCAAAAGAGCCGTGCAGATCGATATGCTCGCGGCTAATATTGTTGAAAACAATGATATCGTAATCGATAGAGCCCACCCTGTTGAGGTCAATACCCGAGGAGGAGACCTCCATGGTAACATGTGAAACCTCCTGCTCGACCATCTGGTAAAGAAACTGATGCAGGTCGAGTGATTCCGGAGTGGTCAGCACCGCCGGCCGGACCTTGCTGCCGGCTTTGACGATAACAGTTCCGATCAGCCCTGTTTTCAGGCCGAGCTCTTCCAGCACGGCATTGGTCATGAAGCTGGTCGTGGTTTTACCGTTGCTGGCAGTTACACCGATCATCTTCAGCTTCCGTGAGGGATAGTCATAGAAACAATCTGCCAGGGCTGCCAGGGCGTTGCGGCTGTCCGCGACTCGAAATTGGGGCAGCTCCACCAGCGGTTGAATTTCTTCGACTACTGCGGCGGCAGCGCCTTTCTCTTTTGCCCGGTCCAGATAACAATGGCCGTCCGTTTTAAAACCCTTGATACAGACAAAAAGTGACCCCGGCTGCACTCGCTCCGAGTGGTAAGCCAGGCCGGATATTGCCGGATTGGCGCTGTGGTTTGATTCCAGTATTTCGACATGGCTGAGCAGGTCTTGCAGCATGATCATCTTTTTGACACACCTCCGCCTGATCGGCAAACTCTCTCATAGTTCTTTGAACAGCAGCCGAAATCCTGCTCCCGTTTCGCCGCCATGATCACAATTATTACCAGATAATCCCTTGACGATTCACCGGCCTGAATTTGCGATCATCTTTATTCTTTATGCAATCGCCGGGCGAATTAGTCCTCTTCTTAATCAAAGAACCCGCCGGGGCGGGTTCTTTAAAATTAATGTTAATGACCTGGTGCCTGTAAAAATCGATTACTCGGCAATTTCAATTGCTTCGGTGGGGCATTCCTCGGCAGCTTCGCGGCATTTTTCTTCGTATTCTGCAGGAACAGGATTTTCTTTTACCTCGGCCTTTTCATCACCAAGCTCAAAGACTTCCGGGCAGATATCTTCGCAGACACCGCAAGCACTGCACTCGTCGTTAATCCTAACCTCCATCTTGATCCTCCTCAGAGCATTTTTCTCGATCTTATTCGATAAATATGGGGTTATTCCTTTTTTTTTACCTAAATAATTTGGGCCGGTGGTAAAAAGAGCAGGGGTTTGGCGGGGATTAATCAAATTATCCCTTAAGGAGTTGCCCTGCTACAGTGTGAACAAATAATTGGAGTGTCGGCCCGGGTGAAGGGAGAAAACAATGCACAGATCTAAAAAGTACCAGAAAGAGAGGAAGCATCGCCGTAGTGGTTGCGGGATGTTCCTATTTTTGCTCCTGGTATTGCTGCTGGGAATAGCTTGCTGGTATGGTTACCGTCAGATCTGCGCCGACATAGATACTGCAGCGGGAAACTTTATGAAATGCGTGGACGCGGGGGATGTGGAAGGCGCGGCATCATTCCTGCTGGATAAAGAGGGTGGAGAAGCGGGGCTTACTTCCTTAATTACCCTCTTCCAGGGCCCTGATTTTACCTTCAGAAGCGCCGGCCGGGGCCTGCCTACAGGTCTTTTCAGCGGTACGGCTGTGCTTTATTTCAACAGTGGCGGCTTTCTCAACAGGGCACCTCTTCACCTGGTTCGCCGGGGAAGGGACTGGCTGATCGGGACTTTACCCGAAGTTAAGATCATGGCTGGCGCCCTAATTGAAAAAACCAAACCTTCGACAGTGCAACTACTCTGGCAGGATGAAAGGATCGAGTTGCCTGTCCCGGACGGGTTGACAGTGGAGGAGGGGACGGTTGCCCGGGTGTGGCTTTTTGGAGATGCGGTCGTAATTGAACCGCTTGAGGAGATACACCTATCCCGCCTGTTAAGGTTAAGTGATACCGGATGCGAAGGAGAGCTCGAGGGGAACCTGCCCCTGGAACCGCCGCTTTCCGTTTACCTGGTTGAACCGGGCACGGCTTATCAGGCAGAACAGGGTTCGCCGCAGGACTTAATTGTCGGCATGAGCGATCTCGCGCTTTACCTATCAGGAGGGAATGTTGTGGCAGCCAGGGTGGAGAAAGGTTTCTCGCCACGGACAATACGGGTGCTGCTCAGGCAGAACCTTAATCAGCTTTCCGATGAATCGCTTTTTCACCGGCAGCTTCGTCTGAACAGTGAATATAACTATACCCTTGAGGATAAATGCAGCGGCGCTCTCTTCACCTTTGAGCCCGGTCAGACCGTGCTAATTGAGCCTTCGGGGGAGTCGATCAAAGTTTCCCCGGAAGGGTTTGATAGTATTATCTTTCAGCAGCGTATCTTTTTCTTCGCCCACCAGAACGGCACGATGATCATCGAGAACCTGGCCCGGGACGGCTGGCCCGGGGGGAACCCGGTATATCGCGGCATTCTGGAAATTGCCAATCAGGATGGGCGCCTGGTTGTGATAAATGAACCGGCCCTTGAAGAATATCTCTACACGGTTGTGCCCGGTGAAATGCCTGCCGGCTTCGGGTTGGAGGCGTTAAAAACCCAGGCTGTGGCCTCCCGTTCTTATGCCTACCGCTCCATTCTCAGCAGCGGTTACAGCAGTTATGGGGCGCATGTGGACGACAGTGTCATGTCACAGGTCTACAACAATTATCCTGAACAGCCGGTTGCCACAGAAGCGGTTGAGGAAACCAACGGGATGGTTCTCTTCTACGGGGAGCATCCGGCAGACACCCGCTATTTCTCCACATCCTGCGGTTTTACCGCCAGCTACAATGAGGTCTGGCAAGATCCGGTGACCGGTTCTTTCCCGGCCGATCCGGTGCCATACCTGAAAGCGCTTTCCCAGGTTCCCGGTGAAACATTTAATTTAAAGCATGAAGATGATATGGAGCTCTTTCTGAAGCGCAACGACTGGCCGGGCTACGACTCCGCTTCACCTTATTTTCGCTGGAAGGTGGAGATGAGCGGGGAGCAGCTTACCGCCGCAATCAACCATAACCTGGCACAGCGCTACCGGGAGCAGCCGGAATTTATCCTTACCAGGGAAGGCGATCAATTCCGTTCAATTGAGATTCCGCGCAACCCTCTGGGGCGGCTTCTGGACATTCGCGTGTTCCAACGGGGGGCGGGAGGCAATATTATGATCCTCGAAATTGAAGGGACCAACGGCACTTACCGGATCATGAAAGAATACAATATTCGTGTTGTGCTGCGCCCGGCAAATTACCTTCCTGAAGCTTCACCGGTAGTTCTCCACTTTCATGATGGCACCCGGGTATTGGATTATGCGATTTTGCCCAGCGCCTTTGCCTGTTTTAGCGTGGAGCGGGATGAATCGGGGGAGGTAACACGGGTGCTTATTTCGGGGGGGGGGGATGAGCCAGTACGGGGCAAGAGGCATGGCTGAACAGCGTTACGATTTCAAGGAGATCTTGCAGCACTATTACCCCGGCGCAGAATTGCGCCGGATCTACGTGCCGTAGAGAGGCGGCGCAGTATCGAATTTGGTACATAAATCCAACCTGCAAATTTTATGTAGGCTTATTGTGGACTTTGTGAATAACCGGCTTGGGCAAGTATATAAAAGCCTTCCGGTTGTGCATAACTCTGTGGATAGTGTGTATTACTATTTGTGGAATTCCCGGTGATACCCGGTCAACAAGGGATGAGGTTCTCATTACCGGATGATCATGTCGACATAAGCTCTTAACTAAATCTGTTCCGGTATAACATTGACATCGGCAGCATGTTTCCCGGCCCGGTTTTACAAAAAATAATGACACTGCATCCTGATTGTAGTAAAATTAGATAAAAGATACTTCCTGACCGATCGAAGGCAAACCTGCCGAAAGGCAGGAATACGCAAAGCCATGGGTCTAAAGTTTGCCAATGAACCAGGATTGCCAGGCAGGAGATTTTGTGTATGGTTTGATTGCTCAGATCAGTTTTCTCTAATGATCAGATAGGATGCTCCCATGTTTTTATTTACAAGGAGGAGAAAAATGGGCAAGAAGATTGCCGCGCTGCTGCCGGTGGTGCTCAAAAATAAAACGAAAAGCCGGAGCGGGGCTGTCCGGGGACGGGCATACGCTCCCTGCCGGCTTAAGAAGTAATGCTGCAGAGATTCCGGCTCATACCGGTCGCTGCTCTGTTGCTGCTGGGTTTAAATTGCGGCTGCCTTGGTTGTGCCCGGGGAACGCCTTATATTAATCAAGACTACGGCTGCAGCTTTACCGTTCCTGAGGGTTGGGAGCAGGAAAAGCCGCGGGAACGAGAAGGGGTTCTTACCTTGCGGGTGGGAGAGACCAGAAGATCATCTTACATGGTGATTGCCGTTTTCCCGGCCGGGTTTTATTCTCGGGCAGAGACGGTGGATGAAGCGGAGAAACTTTTGCAGAACAGTCTCTACGCTCTCGAGGAGGGTGTGCAGCGGCAGGAATATGTGCTGTCGTCAGGTGAATCTGTGCCGCTGTTAAGAGCCGCCGCCGGGAAGAAGGAAAGGGTTGAGGCAGCAGCCGTGGTGTTGTATGGCTCCCGCTTTCACGCTCTGGTGACGTTGATTGCCGCTGCAGGAGACTACGGTTCATGCGAGGTAGCCTTTCTTAAAATGCTGGATACTTTTCAGCTTGAATAACTCTATGCCGCCAGATTGGCGGCGTTTTCTCTTGGATCTGGTTATAATTGCAACAGGGAGGTGTTTGTCGTGAGCAAGAGATGGATTGTCCCATTACTGCTACTGAGTTCGGCGCTTATGGTTGTATTGACAGGTTGCGGCCCCTGATAAGCGGGGCGGGAGTGGTCAACTCCCTTAAATCTTTTTCTCTCCCCCTGTCCTTATTTGGATACGGGGGAGATCTTTTAGGAACAGAGAATTTTAATTGAAGTAGAGACTGTGCCATAGCAAAAAGATTGCCGCAGTCCAGATCTTCCGGGCATAGTCGGCCTCTCCCCGGCAGTGCATCTCCAGCATCTGCTCCAACGCGGCGGGATTAAAGAAAGTCCGCGCCGCTTCGCTTTGCCAGAGTTCGCGCAGCTGATCCCGGTAGTGCTCTCTGATCCAGGAGGCAAGGGGTACGGGAAAGCCGAGCTTGGGGCGGCGGTAAATCTCTTCGGGAAGGTAGCGCGCTGCCGACATCCTGAGGACATACTTGGTCATCTCTCGGGTAATTTTGAAGCGGGGCGGGATCGTGGCGGCGAATTCTACCAGGATATGATCGAGGTAGGGAAGCCGCAATTCGAGAGAATGGGCGCTGCTCATCCGGTCCGCCTTGGCCAGGATGTCGCCCGGCAGCCAGGTGTAAAAGTCAAGATGCTGCATCCTTGTTGCGGCATCGGCGCCGGCGCTTTTCCGGTAATAAGGCGCCGTGATCTCCCAGGGCGGCGTCCAGCCTGACGGGTAGAGTTCCGGGCGCAGCAGCGCCGCCTTCTCGGTCTCGGAAAAGATCAGGGCATTCCCGTAATAGCGTTTCTCCAGGGGCGTCGTGGCCCGCCTGATATAATTTTTACCCTTCATCCCCTCCGGAAAATTTCCGGCCGCTCGGCGAAGAATCGTCTTGATGGAAGCGGGCAGGCATTGCACCGGGGCCACCGCTGCCGGCTCCCGGTAGATCTCGTAACCGCCGAATACTTCGTCCGCTCCCTCTCCGGAGAGAACAGCCTTTACCTCTGACGCCGCCAGGCCGGCGGCAAAATAGAGGGCGATCGCCGCCGGGTCGGCTACCGGCTCATCCTGGTGCCAGAGAGCGTGCGGCAGTTCGCGCCAGAATTCTGCGGCGCCGATCTCCGCCTCGCGGTGCCGTGTCCCCAGAAAGCGTGCGGTTTCGCGGGCCGGGGTCAATTCGTCGTATTTGCTGCCGGCACAGTCTACAGAGTAGCTGTATACATTTCCCAACCTGCCGAGCAGAGCCACTATATTGCTTGAATCAATGCCGCTGCTTAAAAAAGCCCCCGGTATAGACTCTTCGCCGCAGTGCAGCCGCACCGATTCACGGAGCAGGTAAGCGGCTTTTTCAACAAAATAGCTTAGCGGTTTGACTTCGGGGCGGAAGCGGATTTCCCAGTATTTTTGAAGCTTGCTCTCCTGTCCATTCCAGGCGAGGTGATGCGCCGGGCGCAGGCGGTAAATCCCCTGGAAAGCGGTTTCCGGATCGGGGAAATACTGAAAAGTAAGGTAATGGGGCAGGGCGGCTAGGTTGACCCCGGTGGTGAGGTAAGGATATTTCAGCAGGGCTTTCGCTTCGGAAGCGAAAACCAGGGCTCCGTCGGAAGGGGCGGCATAATAGAGCGGCTTGACCCCGAAGCGGTCCCGGGCCAGGTATAGTATCTTCGTGTCCCTGTCCCAGAGGGCAAAGGCAAATGAACCGCGCAGCCTGGAGACACATCCCGGTCCTATCTCTTCAAAGAGGTGTACAATTACCTCAAGGTCTTTCTGGGATCTGAAGCGGTGCCCCCGGGCCTGGAGTTCGCTCCGTAACTGCCGGTGATTGTAAATTGTCCCGTCACATACCAGGTGGTAGCGCCCCGTTTCATTTGCGAGAGGTTCTTTGGCGGCAGTGCTCCGCCTATTGTCATCTGATGGCAAGCAGCAGAGAGAGGCATGATCGTCATTAAAAAATCTTTTTTCACCGGATCCACGGTGCTCTATTGTTCCGGCCATTGCTTCCAGCACTGTCTGTCTCTCCGGCAACACCTTTCCCCGTCCCGCCGCAACACCGCAGATTCCACTCACCGCTATCCCTCTCTTTAAGCTGTTGAAATTTCTACGAGCATTACAGCTTATGCATCGGCTCGGCCGGTGTTACAGAATTTGCAGGGCATCGTCAAACCGGGTGATCTGCTCAAGGCCGTGGGAACGGACCACAAAGGTATCCTCGATTCCGACGGCTCCCTCTCCGGGGAATATGAACTTCGGTTCCAGGGCAAAAACCATCCCTTCGGTGAGAGTAAAATCATAATCGCGGGCGATTACCGGCAGCTCATCCAGCTCGAGACCGACGCCGTGACCGATAAAGGATACCTTTTCATCCGCTCCCATGAAATAGTTCTCCAGCCCGGCGGAGGAAGCAATCTCATAAGCGCGCCGGTAGAGCGCGGCGCCGTTGGCGCTGTCCCCGCCCATTGTAACCAGGGCCTCTTTGATCTGCAGCGCGGTCTCGTAAGCGCACTGTAGCTTTGCCGCCGGTCTTCCCGGGCAGAAGATCCGGGTTTGATCGACCATGTAACCGTTGAGCACGGTGACATAGTCAATTAACAGGGGCTCATCACGTTCGACCTTCCGGGTGCCGGCCCCCTGGGGGTAAGAAGGGTTCAAGCCGCAGCCCCCGGTCGGCCCGTTGAAAAAGCTGGGCACGGCCGCGTTTTTCCCGGCCATGGTGTGGCTAAAGAAGAGCTCCTGGTTAAAACCGCGCATGCGGATCGCGCCCTGGTGACCGCGGGCGCGGGCAAATGCCTCCAGCTCTGCAGCCAGCTCGATCTCGGTCATGCCCGCCCGGCAGATTTCCCGGGCGAAATTGAAGACGGCTTCACCGAGAGCAGCGGATCTCTGAAGCTGTGCCAGTTCAAAGGAAGATTTAACTGCCCTGATGCTGCGGATCAAAGGCGAGATATCAGCAATGGTTAAGGGGGAGATCATCTTCTCGTAGCGCCTGAAGAGATTTACCGGAAGCACATCCAGCTCCAGTCCAATGGGCGCTGTTGGTGCATTCATAGTTTTAACTGTTTCTGCAAAATGGTCCCAGCCGGCAAACTCGTGGACCTGCGGCAGGCTGCTTTCTGAACAGGCCCGCTGCAGGTTTCGCCGGACCAGCAGCCGGGGCTCGCCCTCGGCCGGGATCAACAGATAAGCCTCCTGTGCCGTGCCGCTGAAATAAAAGAGATCGGCCCGCTGCACGATCAGGGCTCCGCCAATTCCCTGCTCTTGCATCAGCTCCTGCAGCTTCTCCCGGCGCCTCTCCAGCTCCTTCAAAGGTGTTTTTACTTGCTCCATTTATATTCCCTCCTGGTGGGACAAACAGGACCGTCCCCGGTGTCCCACAGAAGAAGGGGCACCGGGCTGGCTGGTGCCCCAATTATATTTTTGTGGTGCATGCTAGACGATCTCGAAGAGGCCGGCGGCGCCCATGCCGCCCCCGATGCACATGGAGACGACTCCGAAGCGGCCGCCGCGCCGCTTCAGTTCATGCAGCAGGGTGGCGGTGAGCTTGGCCCCGGTGCAGCCGAGGGGGTGTCCCAGGGCGATGGCCCCGCCGTTGACATTGACCTTCTCCATCACCGTGTCCAGGCCGAGCTCACGGATGCAGTAAAGCGCCTGCGAGGCGAAGGCCTCGTTCAGCTCGAAAAGATCGATATCCTCGATCTTCATTCCGGTCAATTTCATCAGCTTCGGAATGGCTGCGGCGGGCCCCACACCCATGATGTCCGGCGGGCAGCCGGCCACGGCGAAGCCGCGGAACACGGCCATCGGCTTCAGGCCGAGGGCGCTGGCTTTATCCGCCGACATGACCACTGCCGCCGCCGCGCCGTCGCTGGTCTGCGAAGAATTGCCCGCGGTGACACAGCCGTCTTTCTTGAATGCCGGGCGCAGCCTGGCTAGCGATTCCAGCGAGGTATCGTAGCGGACCCCTTCATCGGTGTCGAAGATAAATTCCCTTTCGACGATCTTGCTGTCGGGACCGGGAGAGCGGTCGATCACCTTGATGGGGACAATTTCATCCTTAAATTTACCCCCTTTGATCGCCGCAGCCGCATTCTGATGGCTGCGCAAGGCCAGTTTGTCCTGATCCTCGCGGGCAATATTGAAGCGTTCAGCCACGTTTTCCGCGGTGATCCCCATCGGGGCGTAGGCCTCAATATAGCTGTCGGCCAGGACGGGGCTCGGGGAGACCTTGTTGCCTCCCATCGGGACCATGCTCATGCTCTCCACTCCGCCGGCCACGATCACCTCGGCAAAGCCGCACATGATCCGCTCGGCGGCAGTGGCGATCGACTGCAGCCCGGAGGAGCAGAAGCGGTTTACCGTCTGCCCCGGCACCGTGTCGGGCAGACCGGCCTGGAGAGCGGCCAGGCGGCCGATGTTCATCCCTTGCTCAGCCTCGGGGAAGGAGCAGCCGAGGATGACATCTTCGATCTCGGCCGGATCCAACCCCCTGGCGCGGGCGACCGCTTCCTTGATCACTTCGGAGGCCAGATAATCGGGCCGGGTGAACCGCAGCGTGCCCCGCGGCGCCCTGCCGATGGCGGTACGAACGCTGGAGACAATAACAGCTTCTTTCATTTCATTACCCCCCTAGTTCCTTACTGCCCTGCCCGTGGTGAGCAGAGACATGATCCGTTCCTGGGTTTTCTCTTCGCCAATGAGGCGCAGGAAAGCTTCGCGCTCAATATCGAGGAGATATTGTTCGCTGACCATGGTTTTTGGTCTAATGTTGCCGCCGCAGAGAACATGGGCGATTTCAAGGGCGATCTTCATATCATGATCGCTGATGTAGTTCCCCCAGCGCAAATTCTGCACACCTGCTTTGAAGGCGGCGATACCGTAATCACCGAGGGCCGGGATTGCTTTCGTCCGCGGCGGTTCGTATCCCTCCTTGAGCATGCCCAGGACTGTCTGCTTGGCATCGTGAATCAGAAAGTCTTGGTTGACCGAGAC
Source organism: uncultured Syntrophomonadaceae bacterium (assembly GCA_964345455.1). GTDB lineage: Bacteria > Bacillota > Dethiobacteria > DTU022 > DTU022 > JAAZIN01. The sequence continues at coordinate 11,505 of CAYFRE010000012.1, forward strand.
CTTGTCCGTGCGCCGCATGAAGCCAAGCTCCTGGGCATTGCGGGCGCTGGTGGAAACCGTGGCCATGGCGATGGCTTCAAAAGCCTTCTGCACGTAGGGCAGCAGATCCACATTCAACCCCTCGGGAACCCCCTCGATGTAGCGGTAGAGCAGCTCTTTGTTGCCACCGCCCCCGGGCAGCAGCCCCACGCCCATCTCTACCTGGCCCATATAGGTTTCAGCAGCGGCATGGATCCGGTCGCAGTGCAGAACGATTTCCATCCCGCCGCCCAGAGCCATCTGGAAGGGGGCGCCAACTACCGGGATGCGCGAGTATTTAATAGCCATCATGGCATCCTGGAAATCTTTTACCGATTTGTCGAGCATATCCCACTCGCCGCCCTGGGCTGCCATCAGGAGCAGGCCCACGTTGGCGCCGACGCAGAAGTTTTTGACCTGGTTGCAAATGATCATTCCGGCAAAGTTTTTCTCAGTCTCTTCGATGGCTTCAAAAATAAACTGGGTAAAAAGCGGCGAAATTGCCTGCTGGGGGCTGTGCATCTCCAGGCAGACCACGCCGTCGCCAAGATCGATCAAACTGCCGTCATCGTTGCCCTTGACCAGCTTGTTCTGTTTTTTCAGCACCGGCAGGCTGATCGCCTCCGGGCTGACCGGAACGGGCCGGTAGCTCTTCGAAGCGATATCGTAGAATGAAAGGGCCCCGGAATCATCTTCCTTGTAGAAGCTTTCAACGCCGCTGTTCAGCATCTCTTCGACGAAAGCGGGGATCTTCTCGCCCTCTTTTTTCATCTGCTCCACGCTTTCACGCAGGCCGATGGCGTCCCAGCTGGCAAACGGTCCCAGTTTCCAGTTGAAGCCCCAGCTCATGGCCCGGTCGACGTTAACGATATCATCGGCGATCTCGGGAATGCGGTTCGCAGAATAGATCAACAGTTTCTTCGTTAAATTCCAGGCAAATTTGCCGGCCTGATCATCGGAATTGACCAGCATCTTGAAGCCGTTTTTAAGGCCGGCCTCTTTGGTTTGTTTGAGAATATCAAACCTGGCTTTCTCCCGGGGCCGGTACTCCAGTGTATCGTAATCAATGGCGAAAATCTGGGAGCCGCTTTCTCCGCGCACTTTCTTGTAGAAGCCCTGTTTGGTCTTGTCTCCGAGCAGCTTCTGTTCCACCATCTTGTCCAGGAATTCGGGAAGCTGCATCTCTTCCTTTTCCACGGGATCGTCGGATTTTTCGATGCAGGTCCTGGCGACATGGCAGAAGGTGTCCAGACCGACCATGTCCATGGTCCGGAACGAAGCGCTCTTGGGATGGCCCATCGCCGGCCCGGTAATGGTGTCGACCTGCTCGATGGTCATCTTCTCCTGCAACATCAGCTTGATTGTCTGCACCATGGCATAGGTTCCGATACGGTTGGCGATAAAGTTTGGTGTATCTTTGGCAAAGACGACTCCTTTGCCGAGAACCTTCTCGCAGAAGCGGTGCATGTACTCCATTACTTCAGGCAGTGTCTCGCGGCAGGGAATCAATTCGAGCAGCTTCATGTAACGGGGCGGGTTGAAGAAATGGGTGCCCAGAAAATACTTGCGAAACTCGCCGGAACATTCCGAAACCATTTCGTTGATGGAGAGACCGGATGTGTTGGAGCTGACGATCGTTCCCGGACTCCAGTTGGCTTCTACATTTTTGAAGACCTTTTTCTTGATCTCCATATTTTCCACGATGACTTCGATAATCCAGTCGCAATCCTTCAGCTTGGCCATATCGTCTTCAAAGTTGCCGGGAATGATCAGCTCTACATTTGATTTGCGGTAGAGCGGGTTCAACTTTTGCTTGAGCAGGCCAGCCTTTCCCATGGTGGCGAGGCGGTTTCGTACTTGCGGGCTCTGCAGAGTTAACCCTTTCTTCTCTTCGTCCGGGGTAAGCTCGCGGGGAACGATGTCCAACAAATAAACCGGGAGACCCACGTTGGCCAGGTGGGCGGCAATGGTGGCGCCCATGACTCCGGCACCAAGCACGGCGGCTCTTCTAATCTCTTTTACGGCCATCAAAATACCTCCTTTTTACTCTTACCTCTTTGTCTCCTCAATGTTTCGGGAAACTATTGCAACCCTCTTACCAGCAGGTCATAGACGGGGCCGGCCAGGCTGCCGAGATCATATGTCTTTTTGGACATGGCCCAGCAGGTGACCACTTCATCGATCGCGCCGAAAATTACTTTTCTGGCGGTACGAATGTTCAGGTTGTGACGGTAAAGCCCCTCTTTCTGACCTTCTGCAATCACCTCCTCGATGACCTTGAAATAGTTAAGAAGTGGTTGTGAAATACCTTCGTTGATGGTTTGATCAATCTGCCGCAGTTCAATCTGGGTTACCTTGGCCTGCTCAGGATGGTTTCCCAGGGTATTCAAGTGGTAACTGACCACGACAGCCAGTTTTTCATTGCAGTTTCGGCACTCTGCCAGCTGTAGGCGCAGCCCTTCAACGAATTGGAACATCATTTCCTGGAACAGCGAGATCAGGATGTCTTCTTTTCTTTCAAAGTAGATATAGACGGTGCCGTCAGCCACTCCTGCTTCCCGGGCAATATCGGATACACGGGTCCGGTGATAGCCGTACCGGGCAAAAGTTTTAACTGCTGCTTCGAGGATGGCAAAATATTTTTCTCCGGTCCTTTTGGCCACCGCAACCTCCATTTATTAAAAAATGAATGAATGAATGTTCATTCGCCTATTTAATTGTATATTTTCTAAGAATAAAAATCAAGCACTTTTATGAATATTATTAACGATTTGAGAGATTATTACTGTCAGGATCAGCGGTATGGAGTAAACACGGGCTTCTGACGCAGTTGACGCTACAATTGGGTTGTCACTTTTGTTTTAACTGTGGTAGAATAATAAAGCTCTCATGCTGGTCATAAGGAGCGGCCTTTATTATTGAATTTACCGGGTAAAGATTACTTTGTATGCGTGATGCATATGATATCATTGTATAGGAGGAGCATAAATGCTGACCAGGTGGGAAAAAATAGAGCACAATAAAATCAAGCTTGAAATAGAGGTGACTGCTCCGGAGGTCGATAGCGCACTTCAGAGGGCTTACCGGAGCGTAGTCAAAAAGGTCAACCTGCCGGGGTTCCGAAAGGGTAAGGTTCCCCGTCATATTTTGGAAGCGCGCTTTGGCCCGGAGATTCTCGATCAAGATGCCCTGGAGCTGTTGATTCCTCCTGCATACGATAACGCGATTGCCGAAGTGGATGTTGAACCGATTGGTCAGCCTCAGTTTGATTTCGAAACGATTGAAAAGGGTAAGCCCTTTCTTTTTCAGGCTATCGTGGAGGTGCTTCCGCCGGTGGAGTTGGGGGAGTATAAAGGGGTGGAAGTGGAGCAGGAGATAACTGGGGTTACCGATACTGAAATGGAACGCTACCTTGATTCCCTGAGGGAGCAGCATGCCCGCCTCATTCCCCTGGAGGATGAAGAGATCGGGATTCAGAAAGAAGACCTTGCACTGATTGATTTCCAGGGATTTATCGACGGGGAGACGTTTCCCGAGGGGGAAGCGGAGAATTATTCACTCGAGCTGGGCTCCAAGACCTTCATTCCCGGGTTTGAAGAGCAGCTTGTCGGGATGAAGGTCAATGAAGAAAAAGAGATTGAAGTGACTTTTCCCGAAGATTACCGCAATCAAGAGCTGGCCGGGAAGGAAGCCCTCTTCAAAGTGAAATTGAAACAGATCAAACAGAAGCAGCTTCCCGACCTGAACGAAGATTTTGTCAAGGAGATCAGCGAGTTCGAAACACTGGCTGATTTTAAAGCCGACCTACGGGCTCGATTGGAAAAGGCATATGCAGAGAAAGTTAAAACTGAACTTGAAGAGATGTTGATCGATAAGGTATCAACAGCTTCGCAGGTTGAGCTGCCGCAAATTCTGGTAGACCGTCAAATCGACCGGCTGCTCGGAGAGATGGATCAATATCTGCGTTACCAGGGCCTGACCCTGGAAAAATTCGCGGAGCTTGCCGGCAAGACAATCGAGGAGATTCGTGAAGAAAAAAGGGGGGAGGCGGAGAAGAGAACCAAAGCCAACCTTGTGCTTGATGCGGTGGTCAAAAAAGAAGGAATTACTGTCGATGACAGCGAAATAGATGCTAGGATTACCGAGCTGGCTGAAAGTTATCAAGATCAGCCGGAACGGATCAAGGAGATGTTTGAGAAGCAGGGGCGGATTCCGCTGATGAGAGAAGAGCTCCGCATCCGCAAAGCAATTGACCTGCTGGTCAGAGAAGCCAGGATTAAGAAAATAGAAAAGGCGGAATAAAAGGAGGCCTTTTTAAATGAGTGTTCTTGTCCCCATGGTTGTAGAACAGAGCAGCCGCGGCGAAAGAGCTTATGATATCTATTCGAGACTGCTTAAAGACAGGATTATCTTTGTGGGCAGCCCTATTGACGACCATGTTGCCAACCTGATTGTCGCCCAGATGCTTTTTTTGGAATCTGAAAATCCGGATAAGGATATCAATCTTTATATCAACTCACCCGGCGGAGCGGTTTATGACGGAATGGCGATATACGACACGATGCAGTATATCAAGCCGGCGGTTTCCACGATTTGCGTCGGCCTGGCGGCGAGTTTTGGCGCCGTGCTTTTGGCAGCCGGGGCCAAAGGGAAGAGATTTGCCTTGCCGCACTCGCGGATCATGCTGCACCAGCCCGCCGGAGGCGCGCAGGGTCAGGCGGTGGATATCGAGATTCATGCCAAAGAAATTTTGAAGGTGCGCGAAGCGTTGAATGAAATCCTGGCCAGTCATACAGGTCAGCCTGTGGAGCGCATCGCCAGGGATACGGATCGCGATTTCTTTATCTCAGCTGAAGAGGCAAAAGACTACGGGATAGTGGATGAAATCCTGGTTCACCGACCTTAATTAGAGCGGGGTGTAACCGATGTTTAAGTTTACTGATGAAAAAGGACAGCTGAAATGTTCGTTCTGCGGAAAAACCCAGGAGCAGGTGCGTAAACTTGTAGCCGGCCCCGGTGTCTATATTTGCGATGAATGCATTGAGCTTTGCAACGAGATCATCGAAGAAGAGATCGGCGAAGAGGGCGATTTCAGTTTAATCGATCTGCCGAAACCGCAGGAGATTAAGCAGGCTCTGGATCAATATGTTATCGACCAGGAAGATGCCAAAAGGGTTCTTTCGGTGGCCGTCTACAACCACTACAAGCGGATCAATGCCGCCCAGAAGATCGAAGATGTGGAGCTGCAAAAGAGCAATATCGTGCTTATCGGCCCTACGGGTACCGGGAAGACACTTCTGGCGCAAACCCTGGCCCGGATTCTGAACGTTCCCTTTGCCATTGCCGATGCCACTTCTCTTACCGAGGCCGGTTATGTGGGCGAGGATGTGGAAAATATTCTCCTGAAGCTGATTCAGGCCGCCGATTACGATATCGAAAAGGCTGAAAAAGGGATTGTCTATATCGATGAGATCGATAAGGTCGCCCGCAAGACCGACAATCCTTCCATCACCCGTGATGTTTCCGGCGAGGGAGTTCAACAGGCACTGCTGAAGATCCTCGAGGGGACCGTGGCCAGCGTTCCTCCGCAGGGCGGGCGCAAGCATCCGCACCAGGAATTCATGCAGATCGATACCACCGATATTCTCTTTATCTGCGGCGGGGCTTTCGATGGGCTGGAGAAGATCATTCAAAACCGTATCAGCAAGAAAGGGATCGGTTTTGGCGCAGATGTGCAGAGCATTGATCAGGATAATATCGGCATGGTTCTGCGGCAGATCCTGCCCCAGGACCTGCTTAAATACGGTCTGATCCCCGAATTTGTCGGCCGGATCCCGGTTATTGCCACCCTCGATTCTCTGGATATGAATGCGCTCATCCGTATTCTTACCGAGCCTCGCAACGCCCTGGTAAAGCAGTATCAGAAGATGTTCGAGATCGATGACGTTGTGTTGGAATTTAAGGATGGTTCGCTGCAGGTTGTTGCTGACGAGGCGATCAAGCGCAATACCGGAGCCAGGGGGCTGCGGGCGATCATGGAAGAAGTCCTGCTGGATGTGATGTTCGAGCTGCCCTCGCGCGAAGATGTCAGTCAATGTGTGATCACGCGTGAAGTTGTCCTGAAGAGAGAAAAACCGATCCTCGTGACCCAGGATAAGCGGAAGAAAAAAGAGGTAACCGCTTAGACAAACTTGATGAACCTGAACAAGCGGCTGCAGCTTTGCCCCGGGCAAGCTGCAGCTTTTTTTGCGCCGGGTGCTCTTCCGGCGTTCTTCATTTCATATTGCTGCAGGAATCAGAGCGGCCCCCAAAGGGATTTCCTTCTCTCCTCTATCCTGGTAATCGGATAGATTTTTAACGGAAGGGGGATAATATCGGCTGAAAAGAGGGGTGATCTTTTTGAGCAATTTTGCAGGGATCATCGGGCTGGTTCAACTATTCTTCGCCATTGTCATCGGGCTCTATTTTTTCAACTTGCTGCGAAATCAGCAAAGCAGCCGCGTGGCCGTAGATAAAGAGTCCCGTAAAGAGATGGATCAGCTGGAACGTCTGCGCCGCATCTCCTTGACAGAGCCGCTCTCTGAAAAGACGCGTCCGAAGACCTTCGACGAAATCATCGGCCAGGGAGACGGGTTAAAAGCTCTTCGCGCCGCTCTCTGCGGGCCGAATCCGCAGCATGTTATCCTCTACGGTCCCCCGGGTATCGGCAAAACTGCCGCGGCGCGGCTGGTCCTTGACGAAGCGAAAAAGAATCCTCTCAGCCCCTTCGGCAGAGAAGCCCGGTTTACCGAGCTCGACGCCACCACGGCCCGCTTCGATGAGCGCGGCATCGCCGATCCACTCATCGGCACGGTCCACGACCCGATCTACCAGGGCGCCGGGCCGCTCGGCATGGCCGGCATCCCCCAGCCGAAGCCCGGTGCTGTCACCAAGGCGCATGGCGGGGTCCTCTTTATTGACGAGATCGGCGAGCTGCACCCGATCCAGATCAACAAGCTGTTGAAGGTTCTCGAAGATCGAAAGGTGTTTCTCGAAAGTTCTTATTACAACTCTGAAGACAGCGGTATCCCGCGGCATATCCATGAAATATTCCAGCACGGCCTTCCGGCGGATTTCCGCCTCATCGGGGCTACCACCCGGATGCCCCATGAGCTGCCTCCGGCAATCCGCTCCCGCTGCCTGGAGATATTTTTCCGCGGCCTCACCCCGGAGGAGATCCGTTTAATTGCCGAAAATGCGGCCGGGCGCATCTCCTTTACCGCCACCGGGGCGGCCCTGGATGTAATCACCCGTTTTGCCACCAACGGCCGGGAGGCAGTCAATGTTATCCAGATGGCCGCGGGAATTGCCATGGGCGATAAGCGGACCGCCCTGGAGGCGGAAGATATTGAATGGGTGGTCAACAGCACCCAGCTTCCTCCGCGTCCGGAAAGGAAACCGCCGCCGGAACCCCAGATCGGCTATGCCAACGGGCTTGCCGTTTACGGTCCTAACATGGGAACCCTGATTGAAGTGGAGGCGACCGCGCTGCCGGTGAAGAAGGGCCAGGGCAAGGTCACCATCACCGGCATTGTCGAAGAAGAAGAGATGGGCGGGGTTGGCCATACCGTCCGCCGCAAGGGTACGGCCAAGGGAGCAGCGGAGATTGTGATCACCGTGTTAAGCCGCTATATGGGGCTGAACCTTCGCGATTATGATATCCACCTGAATTTTCCCGGCGGCACGCCGGTAGACGGGCCGTCGGCCGGGGTGAGCATGGCCACGGCGATCTATTCATCTCTGACCGGGCAGTTTGTTGACCCCCTCACGGCGATGACGGGGGAGATCTCGGTGCGCGGTCTGGTTCGCCCGGTGGGCGGTATTCCGGCCAAGATCGAAGCAGCCGTTGATGCGGGGATCAAAAAAATATTGATTCCTCAATTCAACTGGCAGGAAAGTTTCAAGCGTCACATTCCGGTAAAAATTGTCCCGGTAAGTTGCATTGAAGAGGTTTTTCGCGAGGCGCTGCTGAAAAAGGAGCCCGTGGCCGCACTGCCTTCTCGTTGACGGCTTGAGGTCAATGCCAGGAGATGTCGAATCCCATAATTAAGGTCCGGTTGTTCTTGAAAAAAGGGAAAGCAGAAGCGGGAAGCGAATATGGTGGTACAAAGGCTTCTCGTTTTCTTTTGATCTTACAGGAGGTGACAGAACGATGCGTAAAGCAAAGGAACAATTACCGCTGCTGCCTTTACGGGGAGTCCTGGTTTTCCCCAACATGGTCCTGCACCTCGATGTCGGGCGGGAGCGTTCGGTTAAAGCGCTGGAGGAGGCCATGGTCGGAGATAACCGGATCTTGCTGATAGCTCAGAAAGATGCCAAGGTGGATGAGCCGGCTGAAGCGGACCTCTTTACCGTCGGAACCGTTGCCTTGATCAAACAGATGATCAAACTGCCCGGCGGGATGATCCGTGTTCTGGTGGAAGGATTGACCCGTGCCGCGATTATTCGCTACCTGCATATGGAGCCCTTTTTCAAGGTTGAGGCGGAGCTGATCCCTGAAGAGGCCGGCAAAACCCCGGAGGTTGAAGCGCTCCGCCGCAGCCTGCTCTACCAGTTTGAACATTATCTCAAGGCCAGCCGGAAAATCCCCCCGGAAACGCTGGCCACGGTCTCCGGCATAGAGGAGCCCGGACGCCTGGCCGATGTCATAACTTCACACCTCAACCTGAAGATCCGGCAGAAACAGAATCTCCTCGAGGCGGCCTCGGCAAAAGAGAGGCTGGAGAAACTGAGTGAACTTCTCAGCCGTGAGATGGAGATCGTGGAGATTGAGCGCCGCATAAATCTGCGCGTGCGTAAACAGATGGAGAAAACCCAGAAAGAATATTACCTGCGCGAGCAGATGAAGGCAATCCAGAAGGAACTTGGGGAAAAAGACGAGCGCACCGCCGAGGCCGATGAGTACCGTGAAAAGATCGACAAGGCGGATCTGCCGCCCGAGGTTGAAGAGAAGGCGCTGGAAGAGGCGGAACGTCTTGAGAAGATGCCTCCGGCCGCCGCCGAGGGGATCGTTATCCGCACCTACCTGGACTGGCTTCTCGACCTGCCCTGGTCGACAGTTACCGAGGACCGCCTGGATCTGGATCGCGCCTCGGAGATCCTCGACGAAGACCACTACGGCCTGCGCAAGGTGAAGGAGAGGATCATTGAATATCTGGCCGTGCGCCAGCTGGCTGAAAAGTTGAAAGGACCGCTCCTCTGCCTGATCGGCCCGCCGGGCGTGGGTAAAACATCGCTGGCCAAGTCAATCGCCCGCGCGCTGGAGCGTAATTTTGTGCGAATTTCACTGGGCGGGGTGCGCGACGAGGCCGAGATCCGGGGTCACCGCCGCACTTATGTCGGGGCGCTGCCGGGACGGATTATCCAGGGCATGCGCCAGGCAAAGTCGAAGAACCCGGTTTTTCTGATGGATGAAATTGACAAGATGTCCACCGATTTCAGGGGGGACCCTTCTGCGGCGCTGCTGGAAGTGCTCGATCCCGAGCAGAACCATTCATTCAGCGACCATTATATCGAGTTGCCTTTCGATCTTTCGCAGGTCATGTTTATCACCACGGCCAATGTACCATACAATATCCCGCAGCCGCTCCTCGACCGTATGGAGACCATTCACCTGCCCGGTTATACCGAGGAAGACAAGGTAGAAATCGCCAAACGGCATCTTATCCCGAAACAGATTTCCGAACACGGCCTCTCTGCGGCCAACCTGGCGTTCTCCGAGGGGGCGGTGCGCGGCATCATCCGTTTATATACCCGCGAGGCGGGGGTGCGCAACCTCGAACGCAGCCTGGCGGCAATTTGCCGCAAGGTGGCCCGTGCAGTGGTAAAAGACCGCGGCTCGCGGGTCAGGCTTTCCCGGAAGGGTCTGCAGAAATATTTGGGGGTGCCCCGCTTCCGTTACGGGACGGGCGAGAAAGAAAACGAGGTCGGCGTGGCCACGGGGCTAGCCTGGACGGAGGCCGGCGGAGACCTGCTCTCCATAGAGGTAACCCTGATGAAGGGCGAGGGTAAGATGATCCTTACCGGCAAGCTGGGTGAGGTGATGCAGGAGTCAGCTCAGGCTGCTTTGAGCTACATCCGTTCCCGGGCGGATAATCTCGGGTTGGAAGAAGATTTTTACGAAAAAACAGACATCCATATCCATGTCCCTGAAGGAGCCATTCCCAAGGACGGTCCTTCCGCCGGGATTGCCATGGCCACGGCGCTGGCCTCGGCCCTGACCAGGATACCGGTGCGGCGTGAGGTTACCCTTACCGGCGAGATTACCCTCCGGGGACGCGTTCTTCCCGTGGGGGGGATCAAGGAAAAGATGCTGGCCGCCCACCGGGCCGGAATCAGGTATATGCTGATGCCGGTGGAAAACCGCAAAGATCTGGGCGATATTCCGGCAAACGTGCGTCGCAAGGTTGAAGTGAGGCTGGTTGAACATATGGACGAGGTCCTTGATCTGGCCTTGCTGAAAAAACCGCGCCAAAAGAAGCGGCCTCTCCAACCGCCTGCAGAGGCCGAGGATACGATATGTGCCGTCTGCGCGGATGAGCCGGGGCTGCAGCGTCAGGATGACCCCGCGCTTAGGCATTAGCGCCGTGGTCTTACAGCCGCGCCGCTTGAAAGAGCGATAACCATGTTAATCAAAAAAGCCGGCCTGGAGAAGGTTGCATACAGGGATAAGGATCTGCCCGTTGGCGGGCTGCCCGAGATCGCCTTTCTCGGGCGTTCCAACGTGGGGAAGTCATCGCTGATCAACCGCCTCCTCGGGCGGAAGAAACTTGCCTATACCAGCTCCACGCCCGGTAAAACGCGGGCCCTCTATTTTTACCGGGTCAATGACGCTTTCTACTTCGTGGACCTGCCCGGCTACGGCTACGCCAAAGCCGGCAAAGAAGAGCAGCGGGCCTGGGCCGCCTTGATTGAAAAATATCTCGAGAATCGCGAGCCTCTCTGCGGGGCCGTGCACATCGTTGACTGCCGCCACCGGCCCACCGCGGACGATCTGCTCATGGCAGGGTGGCTTCGTTTTCACCGCCTCTCCACGATCACCGTGGCTGCCAAGTCGGACAAGCTTTCGCGCGGCGCCCTGGCGAGACAGCTGCCGGGGATAAAAGCTCTGCTTGAGCTCGGCCCGGCAGACCCATTGTTATCATTTTCCGCCCGTACCGGCGAGGGGAAGGAACGCCTCTGGAGCGCCCTTTCAGCATTGCTGAAGTAGGCCGGGTGCGGTGAAGGGTAGGAGAAGCCGGTGAGACAGCGGCAAGAAAAGAAAGTTACAGAGATAGTGGCCGGCATTGATGTCGGTTCTCTTTCGGCTGAAACGGTACTGATGGAAGGCGATCGCGTCATCGCTTTTACGATCATCCCCACGGGGGTTGACAGCAGGGGGGCCGCCGAGAAGGCCTTAACTACCGCCCTGCAATCTGCCGGCCTTGAATTTGAAGACCTGACCGTGATCGTTGCCACCGGTTACGGCCGCATCAGCGTCCCTTACGCTCAGAAGCGGATTACCGAGATCACCTGCCACGGACGCGGCGCTTTTTATCTTGATCCCGCTGTGCGCACGGTGATCGATATCGGGGGCCAGGACAGCAAAGTGATCCGGCTTGATGAAGGAGGCAAAGTGCTTGATTTTGCGATGAATGACAAGTGCGCCGCCGGAACGGGGCGCTTTCTCGAGGTGATGGCCGCCGCCCTCGAGGTGGGGCTGGATCAGCTGGCCGCCCTGAGCGCAGAGGCTTCTCGGGCCACCCCCATCAGCAGCACCTGCACTGTCTTTGCCGAGTCCGAGGTGGTCTCCCTGCTTGCCGCCGGGGAGCCGCGCGCCGAGATCGCCCGGGGGCTGCACGAATCTGTCGCCGCCCGCACCTCCGGCCTGGTTTACCGGGTCGGACTTGTTCAAACTGTCATGATGACCGGCGGCGTGGCCAAAAACAGCGCCGTTGTGCAGGCGCTGGAAGAGAAACTGCAGGTAAAGATTGCTGTTCCCCCGGAGCCGCAGCTTGCCGGCGCTCTTGGCGCGGCGCTGCTGGCGCGGGATGAACTGACAAAAACCGCAGGTTTTTGTCATCCTGAGCGAAGCGAAGGATCCCAAAATGCTCCCCCCTTTGGAAAAGGGGGGCCGGGGGGACTTAAATAGCAAGGAGCGGGACCCAACCTCGCTTGATACAGGATCTCACCCAGACCTCCCAATCAAGCGATGAGTCAAAGTACCGTTCCCTTGGCTCAGAAAAGGGTGAAAAAATGGGTCACCTGGTTGATGCGGCGTCTGTAGGTATATTATTATTGGTAATTTATATCATAAATGATTGTATCAGGAACAAGACTAAAAACCTGCTTCGGAGAGTGATATTTTACAGCTTTGTTGTTTACATACTATATGTATTTCAATACACCACCGGGGGGTTTCATTATCCACCGCAACAGCAGTATTTTGGAACAGTAATAATTCAACCGCGTCCCTTTCAGTTTGTTTCAGACTGGATTCATGCATATCAACTTGGAGGGCCGAAATGGTTCTTCTGGATCTCTGTAAGGCTAACCCTGTATAATGCGATCATGCTGCTGCCGCTGGGTGTTTATTTGAAGGTTTTATTTAATATGAAAGAGATAAGAAAGGCCGCCGTTGTCATTCTGCTGGCATCTATCTTCATCGAAACCTACCAGATCGTTTTCACGTACTTTGGATTGGTTTTCCCCAGAACCTTCAATGTTGATGACATCATCCTCAATACTGTTGGAGGAGTTACAGGGTACTATGTCAGCACAGTGGTTTTACAAAGATGGTTTCCCGGGTTGCTGCCTGACAAAAGGAGAGAATCCAATGTTGAGTAAAAACTCGAACCCTGAATGCCGTTCTTTACTCCATTCCGATCAGGGGCGGGGTTCCACCCCCGCCCGGGGTGCAGCTCCCAAAGTGGGACATAATCATCCTAGTAGATAATCTCGCCGCAGAAAATGCGATGGCGCCGCCCCCGGTCATCTTCAATCAACAGCGCCCCTTCTACATCGAGGTCCACCGCTTTTCCCTGTACCGCTTCGCCCCGCCCGGCACCGGCAAGCTTAACCTCTTTTCCCAGCGTGGCGCTGAGCTCCTTCCAGGGTGGTTGAAAGGGGGCGAATCCTTCTTTGAAAAAGAGATCCAGGCAGCGGCGCAAATCTTTCAAAAGGTCTAGGAATAGGGCGGTGCGCTCAAAAGTAAGCCCGCTTTCAAGATATAGAGAGGTGGCGCGTCTGCGCAGCTCTGACGGGAAGTCCTCCGCCCGGTGGTTGATATTCAGGCCTATGCCCAGCACCAGGTAGCGCAGCGCCTGCCCATCAGCTCTGGCTTCCGCAAGGATGCCTCCCATCTTTTTTGAGCCGATCAGAAGATCATTGGGCCACTTAACAGCGACCTCCACGCCGGTGCATTCGCGCAACTGCCGGGCGACGGCCACCGCGGCGGCCAGGGTTAGCGGCGCCGCCGCAGCCGGGCTTGTCCCCGGCGGGCGCAGCAGCAGTGAAAAATAGATCCCTTTCCCGGGGGGTGAATGCCATGAACGGCCCCTCCGCCCGCGCCCGGCGCTCTGGGTATCGGCCAGAACCACCGTGCCCCCGGGAGCGCCTTTTTCCGCCAGACGGCGCGCCCCGGTATTGGTTGAACCGAGGTGCGGGTAATAATAAATTCCACTGGCATCAAGCAACTGTACGTTGAAAGTATCGGGTTTCATCATAAATCTATGCTGTCTCCCGACAGGCAATTTAATACAATCATAAACACCGGATTCCCCCTTGTCAAACCGGTCATCCGTTGAGCCTAAAGGTGCGGGGCTTAACACAGAACTGCTATTATTACTCTTACGCGGCAACCGGCTGCCACACCTCTAAGGGTGTTGGGAATTGGTTAAAAAAGTGGCACAGCCGGTTGCTGTGCCGATGCGATATATTTAAAAGAGGGGGTCAACTTGTTTTTATTATAAGAGCGGAACATTACAGGAATATTACAAAGAAGTATTATTTTAATAACAAAAGCAGGTTTTTTCGATAAAACCGGACGGGATCATATTCTTTGTTAATAATATCATCCTGATTCCGTCTTGGGCATAAGGCTATCTCCGGTTGACTTTAAGAGTGGAAAAGAATAATATAATTTGCAACAGCAAGGAAGAAGAGGTGAGGGCGTGACCAGGGACATAATCCCGCCGGCTTATGATCCGGCAGATGTCGAAGAACGCCGCTACCGGTTCTGGCTTGAAGGAGACTATTTCCGGGCGGGCAACGAAGAAAGTGAACGCATTTTTACGATCGTAATTCCGCCGCCCAATATCACCGGTTCCCTGCATATGGGGCACGCCCTCGACATCACCATCCAGGATACGCTGATCCGCTGGCGGCGGATGCAGGGCTACGACGCTCTCTGGCTGCCGGGAACGGACCATGCCGGGATCGCCACGCAGATCCGGGTGGAAGAGGATCTCGGCGCCGAGCGATTGACACGGCACGATCTGGGACGGGAGCGTTTTCTGGAAAAGGTCTGGGAATGGAAAGAAAGATACCATGATCATATCCTGAAACAACTTTATGCCCTGGGGGCATCCTGCGACTGGTCGCGGGAGCGCTTCACCATGGATGAAGGCTGTTCCAGGGCAGTGCGCAAGGTTTTTGTTGACCTCTACCGGGCAGGTCTTGTTTACCGGGGCGACTACATGATCAACTGGTGCCCCCGCTGCCATACCGCCCTCTCGGATATTGAAGTGGTGCATGAAGAAAAAGATTCCACCCTGACGCATATCCGCTATCCTATTGCCGGTGGAGACGGTTACATTACCGTGGCCACAACGCGCCCCGAGTCGATGCTCGGTGACAGCGCGGTGGCGGTTCATCCAAAGGATAAGAGATACCGGGACCTGGTGGGCCACACTGTAATCCTCCCCCTGCTTGACCGGGAAATCCCCGTTGTCGCCGATGCCTATGTCGACCCTTCTTTTGGCAGCGGAGCGGTCAAGGTTACCCCGGCCCATGATCCTAATGACCTCGAGATCGGGCGGCGCCATGATCTCGAAATTATTACCGTGATCGATGAAGACGGGAAGATGACCGCGGCCGCGGGCCCCTACGCCGGACTTGATCGGGAAAGCTGCCGTAAAAAAGTGGTGGCCGATTTGCAGGCGCAGGGCCTGGTGGATAAAATTGAAGATTACAGCCACGCCGTGGGGCACTGTCAGCGCTGCCACACGGTCGTAGAGCCGCTGATCTCGCGGCAGTGGTTTGTGAAGATGAAGCCGCTAGCCGGGCCGGCCCTGGCGGCGGTGCGCAGCGGGAAGACTGTTTTTGTGCCGCCTCGGTTTACCCGGATCTATGAAAACTGGGTGGAGAATATCCGCGACTGGTGCATCTCGCGGCAGCTGTGGTGGGGGCACCGCATCCCCGCCTGGTACTGCTCCTGCGGCGAGATCATAGTCGATTATGAAGATCCGGTTGCCTGCCCGGCGTGCGGCGGCGCGGCGCTGGAGCAGGACCCCGATGTCCTCGATACCTGGTTCAGCTCGGCTCTCTGGCCTTTCTCCACCATGGGCTGGCCCGACCGCACTCCCGATCTGGCGCGCTATTTTCCCACCGATGTCCTCGTAACCGGCTACGATATTATCTTTTTCTGGGTGGCCCGGGTGCTCTTCATGTCGCTTCGTTTCATGGAAGAGGTTCCCTTCAAACCGGTCTATATTCACGGGTTGGTGCGCGACGCCCTGGGACGGAAGATGAGCAAATCGCTCGGCAACGGGATCGATCCCCTCGAGGTGATCGCCGAATACGGCGCCGACACCCTTCGCTTTACCCTGATTACCGGGCAGGCGCCCGGCAATGACCAGCGCTTCCGCCAGGAGAATGTGGAGGCGGGGCGCAACTTTGCCAACAAGGTCTGGAATGCATCCCGCTTTGTCTTGATGAACCTGGGGGAGGACTCGGGGAATGCGCCCGAGTAAACACCCTTTGTGCCCGGCTCATCGACAGAGAACCTGACGAACGAGGACCGCTGGATATTGCACCGCTACAATGAAGTCGTGGGCCGGGTCACTGCTTTGCTTGAAGAATATGAGCTCGGCGAGGCCGCCCGCCAGGTTTATGAATTTCTCTGGAACGACTTTTGCGACTGGTATGTTGAGTTAAGCAAGTACTATCTTTACGGCGGGAGTGACACGGAGGTCTCACGCGAAGCCCGCCGCTGCACCCGGGGCGTGCTGGTTTACGTTCTGGACGGGGTGCTGCGTCTGCTGCACCCGTTCATGCCTTTTCTTTCCGAAGAGATCTGGCACTACCTGCCGCACCGCGAATCGGCCCTGGTTGTCGCGGCATGGCCGCGCGAGGACTCCCGTTTGAAGTTCCCCGGCGAAGCGGACGCCATCTCCCTGGTCCAGGAGGCGATCCGGGCGGTGCGCAACCTGCGCAGCCAGGTGCAGCTGCCTCCCGGACAGATGGCGCCGGCGATCCTGAAGCCCTCGCCGGAGGCGGCCGCCGCGCTGGAGCAGGAGCGCCATCAGTTGAGCCGGCTGGCTTTTGCCGAGCCGCTGACAATTGATCCGGCCGCTGCAAAGCCGCGCCAGGCGCTGGCGGCCATTGTCGGTGATGAGCTTGAAGCATATCTTCCCTTGGCCGGAGTGATCGATCTCGAGGCCGAAGTGGGCCGCCTTAAAAAAGAGCTGCAGCAGGTGGATAAAGAGCTGCGGCGGACTGAAGGGAAGCTGCGGAACCCGGGATTCTTGAAGAAAGCTCCCCCCGCAATAGTGGCCAAAGAGAAAGCGCGTCTCGAAGAAGGCTCCATCAAAAAAGAAAAATTAGAGGAGAGGCTCCAGGAGCTCCAGTAATCGATGAACCAGAAAACAGAAGAGGCGGCCTACCGCCGCGCCCTAGATTGGATTCACAGCATCGGCCGATTCGGGATCAAGCCCGGACTGCAGCGGATAGAAGCGCTGCTCTCCCTTCTGGGTAACCCTCACCGGCAGTTAAAATATGTACATATCGGCGGGACCAACGGGAAGGGCTCTGTTGCGGCGATGATTGCCACGGTGCTGCAGGCCTCCGGTTACCGTGCCGCCCTTTTTACCTCGCCCTATATCCTCTCTTTCACCAACCGGATGAGCATCAACGGCCGCGATATCAGCAGCGCCGAGCTGGTCCGGTTGGTGGAGCAGGTTCGCCCCCTGGCGGAAAAGCTCGGTGAAGATGAGCGATTGGGTCCGCTGACCGAATTCGAGGTGGTCACGGCGCTTGCTTTCACCTACTTCGCCCGCAAGCGGCCCGACCTTGTGGTCCTGGAAGTTGGCCTTGGCGGGCGTCTCGATGCCACCAATGTGATCACGCCGCTGGTGAGCATGATTACCAATATCAGCCTGGATCATACCCAGGTGCTGGGAGAGACGGTCGAGGCTGTGGCCCGTGAAAAAGCGGGTATTATCAAGCCCGGCATTCCCGTGGTTACCGGGACGACAGATCCGGCGGCGCGGCGGGTGATCGCGGATACCTGCCGGGATCGAGAGGTGCCTCTCTTCTATGCCCTCTCCTCCGGTGAAAACGCTCCCTCCGGAGTGAAAAGCGCATCCTGTACCCGCCGGGAGATCATCCCGGAAGGGCAGTTGCTTGACTATCAAGGTTTTACCTGGTCTTTCAAAGACCTGCATATTCCCCTGCGCGGGCGCTATCAGGTCGGCAATACCGCCGTGGCGCTGGCTGCGCTGGAGCAGCTGGCTGCCTGCGGTTTCTGTTTATCCGAGAAGAACCTCCGCCGCGGACTTGCTGAAACAGTCTGGCCGGCCCGCCTCGAGCTGCTCGGCCAGACGCCGCTGCTGATCATGGACGGCGCGCACAACCCGGCGGCGATGCGCGAACTGTCCCTTTCGCTGCCCGAATATTTCAGCTACCGTCGTCTGATCCTGGTTCTGGGCGTGATGGCGGACAAAGATCTTTCAATGGTTGACTTTATTCTTCCCCTTGCGGATACGGTGATTCTGACCAGGCCCGATCTTCCCCGGGCCGCTGAACCGGAAATGCTGGCCGCTTTCCTGAAAAATCGCTTCCCGGGAAAGATAATCGTGGAGCAAAAAGTGGATCAAGCCCTGGCCGCGGCGACGGCCCTGGCCGGCGCGGAAGACGCTGTCCTGGTGACCGGTTCATTCTACACCGTCAGCGAAGCGCGGGCCGTTTGGTTGGAGCATTACAGCCGGGCTGCCCGCTAAACATTCAAGCCTTTCCAAAAACAAAAGGGGTCAACAGAACCGTCTCCTGTCACCCCTGTCATCCCCCCCGCTTAACAGAAATATTAATCCGGCCTAACATTAATTAATTAAACTTAATCATTATTATGGAATTAAAGGAAGGATTTCTCATAATATTAGCGAAGCTAATAAATCAAGAAGAGAGAAGGGAGGTCTTGAGATGAAAAAGATGCTAAAGTGGTGGTTTACATTAATGCTGGTTTTGACAATGACTTTTGCCTTCGCCGCCGGCTGTGCTCCTGTAGAAAATGGTGAAGAAGGTGACAACGGCGGAATAGAAGACGAAGGCGATCTTGACGAAGAAAACGAAGAGTAAACCGGGGTAGTGTGAACAATCCGGGAAAAAAATACGGA
Source organism: uncultured Syntrophomonadaceae bacterium (assembly GCA_964345455.1). Taxonomy (GTDB): domain Bacteria; phylum Bacillota; class Dethiobacteria; order DTU022; family DTU022; genus JAAZIN01. The sequence continues at coordinate 30,152 of CAYFRE010000012.1, forward strand.
AAAAGGGCAGGATATCCTGCCCTTTTCCGTTGGTGAGATTGTTAAGCAGGCCGGTCAACGTGTAATGGTGAATAATCACTATCAGGTTGCAGTAAATTAGAGCGACTGTAGAAGTTCGCAAGGAGGCACAACTATAAAATACCATGAACTTCTAAAAACCGGGGAATTGGCCCGCCGCGTCTCTCTTCTGAAAGAGATGCTCGAACCCTGCAATCTATGTCCCAGGGAGTGCGGCGCCTCCAGGATCTCCGGTGAACGCGGCGAGTGCGGGGCCGGCAAGGATGCAGAAATTTCCAGCTTTGGCCCGCACTTCGGGGAAGAGGCGCCTCTTGTCGGCCGGGGAGGCTCCGGAACAATATTTTTTGCTTTCTGCAGCCTGCGCTGCGCTTTCTGTCAGAACTTCGAGATCAGCAGGGGGAAGGAAAAATACGCCGTTACAACTGTGGAGCTGGCCGGGATCATGCTTGAACTGCAGGGAAGGGGGTGTGAAAATATCAACCTGGTCACCCCCACCCATTATCTTCCACAAATTACGGAAGCCCTTGCAGTGGCTGCCGAAGGGGGTCTGCAGCTGCCCCTGGTCTACAATTGCAGCGGCTACGAAAGGGTTAAA
>CAYFRE010000013.1:0-2473 GCA_964345455.1 uncultured Syntrophomonadaceae bacterium
CCCAGGCAGGACTCGAACCTGCAACCTACCGGTTAACAGCCGGTTGCTCTGCCATTGAGCTACTGAGGAACCTTGAGCTTCAGAAGTAATTATAGCGGATGATTATATTTTCGTCAAGCTTTGGCATGAGATTCGCAAGAGCTATCTGTTAAGGATATAATTACGGTGATCTTTTGATACTGCCGGGAACAGGCGTAACGGGGTTGGGGCTGTCCAAAAAGGATCATCCTGCTTTTTGAATAAGAGTTGCCTTAATACTCTCATGCTCCGCCAGGTCCGTAGGGGCGACCCATGGGTCGCCCCAAACCCGAATTCTTCTTGCACAAAAATAAACGCATAAAAGTTATAGGGCTCCGGACCGCGGGCGGGGCATGCCCCGCTCCTACGAAAATATATTAAGTCCGCGCAACAACAAAAATAATTTAGTGCCAAAACCCCTACAAATTTAAACGCAATTTTCTTCTAATTCCGGTTATCCGGCACAAGTGTTCGAAACTCCAACATCCAACTGCCAACCTCCAGTAGCCGTTGGGCCGACCCATGGGTCGGCCCAAACCCGTGCCGGAAAACAATACAAATACCGCGTTGAAAGCAAAACATTTCTACCACGCAAACACCTGTACTCCAACCGGGCGAGGCATGCCTCGCCCCTACGGCTGGTATAGATTTCCTTGTGCTTCCCCAATTCATCCATACTGACTTTTGGGACAGCCCCCCGGTGATGGCAATATTGAAGGCGACAGTTGGCTGTGATAACCGGTTCAGGTTCGAGCCTGGAGGATCCGAAGATCCTTCGCTTCACTCAGGACGACACATGGCACCTTCGTGCATTGATCAATATGAGGTTGGTGCGGGGCGCTCTCTGCTCAGGGGGAGAGGCGGAGAAAAAAACGGCTGGGCAAAGCGGCGAGGCGGTGGGCAGTTCTCGCCACAGGGCCGCGTACTCCAGGTAATCCTTCAGCCGTTTGCTGCGCATGGGGTGGCGCAGCTTGCGCAGCGCCTTTGCTTCAATCTGGCGGATCCGCTCGCGGGTAACGCCAAAGTACTGCCCTACCTCTTCGAGAGTGCGGGAACGACCGTCATCCAGGCCAAACCTGAGCCGCAGCACCTTCTCTTCCCGCGGGGTCAGCGTGTCGAGAACATCCTCCAGCTGCTCCTTGAGCAGCTCGAAAGCCGCCGCATCCGCGGGCGCCTGCGCTTCCTGGTCCTCGATAAAATCGCCGAGGTGGCTGTCATCTTCTTCACCGATGGGCGTCTCCAGGGAGACCGGCTCCTGGGCTATTTTCAAGATCTCACGCACTCGATCCTCGCTGATATTCATTTCCCGGGCAATCTCTTCGGGAAGCGGTTCGCGGCCGAGCTCCTGGACCAGCTGCCTCTGGATACGGATCAACTTGTTGATCGTCTCGACCATGTGCACCGGAATACGAATGGTGCGGGCCTGGTCGGCGATCGCCCTGGTAATCGCCTGGCGGATCCACCAGGTGGCGTAAGTGCTGAACTTGTAGCCCTTCCTGTAATCAAATTTTTCGACCGCCTTGATCAGTCCGAGGTTTCCCTCCTGGATCAGGTCGAGAAAAAGCATCCCCCGGCCGACATATTTCTTGGCAATGCTCACCACCAGGCGCAAATTGGCTTCAGCGAGGGAGCGCCTGGCCTCTTCACTGTTATTCTCGATCGCCTTGGCCAGCGTCACCTCTTCCTCGGAAGTCAGGAGGGGAATCTTGCCTATCTCCTTTAGATACATCCTCACCGGATCGTTAATGGCAACCCCTTCGGGCAAAGAAAGTTCATCCTTCTCTTCAGCCTTATCAGCCTTGGTCTTTTCTTCCGGTCCGGCAGCCTTATCCGCCGGTTCGCCAGAAGAACTTTTGCCGTTGCCGGCGGTCTCATCAATTATGTCAATCCCCTGTTCCGCAAGCTGATCGTAAAAATGGTCAAGCGCCTCCACAGAAAGCTCATAAGACTGCAGAGTATCAATGATCTCTTTGTAAGAAAGAGAGCCTTTGTTCTTGCCGCGTCCGATCAAGTCCTGCTGGACTTCTTCCAAAGGAACAACTTTTTCTATTTCCTTAGCCATGTAAATGCTCTCCTCCTCCGGGACGATAGGGAGTGCCTTTAAGTTTTCTAATCACCTGCAACTGCTCCCGAAGTATTTTCTTGGCATTATCGTCATACTGCTTCTTCTGATCTATCTCTTTCAGGACCCGCTGCCTAAGTTCCTGTTGCCTGGCTAGCTTTTCCCGATTAATTCTTTCAATACAATCCCCGGCCATCCGGGCCAGTTTCCCGGACTCCAGTCCCTGCAGGCTGGGGTCGGTGGTGGCGGCGGTAATCATGCCGTGGATTTCTTCATCCGTGAAATAATCAATCAACTCTTCGCCGCTTACCGGACGGCCTTCCCCTTTCAATTTCAAAATTGTTTCAACAACCTGCCGGAGCGGGCCGTCTGCAAAGTCGACAGGCTCCAGGG
>CAYFRE010000013.1:2483-12923 GCA_964345455.1 uncultured Syntrophomonadaceae bacterium
CCCGGCGGCTTCCTCGCTTAGCAGCATCAAAGAGAGCAACATCTTTTCAGCCGGGTTGGTCTTTACTTGATTAATATTCTTAGTTTGATCTTTTTGCAACAGATTATGACCGCGACCCGTTTTTTGGCTTTTTTGCTGCCTCATCAATTCCCGCCTGACGGCCCCCTCGGAAACACCGAGATCTTCAGCCACCCGTTTCAGGTAAATATCACGTTCCACCAGGTTCGCTATATCCTGGAGCATCAAGAGCGCCTCTTCGAGAAAACGCAGCCGGCTCTCTTCCGAAGCCGGGTCGTAACGTCTTTTCAGAACTTCCAGCCGGTACTCCGTAAGGGGCTTCGCCCTTGCAATCGTTTCCGCAAAATAGGCCGCCCCGCGCTGCCGGATCAATCCGTCGGGGTCGCTGCCCTCCGGCAGGTCGGCCACTTCTACCAGGCAGCCGGAATCCTGCAGTATTTTCAGCCCCCGCCATGTCGCCGACTCACCTGCGCTGTCGGCATCGTAGGCGATGATCACTTTCTCAGCCTGGGAACGCATCAGCCGGCCCTGGGCCGGGGTGAGGGCGGTTCCCAGCGAAGCTACCACGTTTTTGATCCCGGCCTGACAGGCGGTAATCACATCGGTATAACCTTCGACCACGATCACTGTCTTCCGGCGGCGGATCTCCTCCCGGACCAGATGAAGGCCGTAAAGAAACGCTCCTTTTTCAAATACCGGCGTCTCCGGCGAATTCAGGTATTTCGGCCCGCTTTTATCTCCCGCCTCCAGCAACCTCGCGCCGAATCCGGCCACTTTCCCGCTCATGTTACAAATCGGAAAGATCAGCCGGTCTCTGAACCGGTCATAATGACCGCCTCCCTGGCGCGCCGTGACCAGCCCAGCCTGCAACAGAAGTTCGGATGAAACCCCATCTTTCTGCGCATAATTGGCCAGGTTTTGCCATCCCGGCGGGGCATATCCCAAACAGAAAAGTTCGCTGAATTCACGGTTAATTCCTCTTTCATGCAGATAAGCCGCCGCTTTTTTACCGGCAGGACTGTTCCAGAGCCGGTCGGCATAAAAACGGGCCGCCAGCCGGTTCAAATTAAAGATCTTCTCTTTCAACCGGCTCTTATCGCTGCCGGCCGTCCTGGTTTCGGGAATTTTCACCCCGGTTTGCCGGGCCAGCAAACGGACCGCTTCGGGAAAAGTGAGATTCTCCATCCTCATGATAAAGTTAAAAACATTGCCCGAAGCGCCGCACCCGAAGCAGTAAAAAAGCTGCTTCTCCGGTGTTACCGTAAACGAGGGTGTTTTTTCACTGTGAAAGGGGCAGAGACCGAGCATGCGCTTGCCCCTTTTTTCAAGGGACAGATACTGCCCAACCAGGCTGACCATATCACATCGCTGCCTGATTTCATCAATGATTTGCTCCGGAATTCCCTGTGCCAAAAATTTCACCGCCGATGAAGTATCTATAGTTATTTTTCCGATGTTCGAAAGAAAGAAAAACCCCATCCCGCAATGTAAAGAGACGAGGCAACCCTGGATAAGCGATTTTCAACCGTCAATCCTACAATAGCCGGGACCGCTCCTCCCTGTGATCATACTAATAGACTTTTTCTGATACACTATATTCTACGCCCCGGGAGATAATCCTGCTTTACCCGCGAATTTCCGCAAAGAAGCTACCTCCTATTATTGCCATAATGTGACATTTTATTCTGACGGCGCCACGGTCAAAAGGGGGCTGCCCGCCTGGGACAGCCCCTCTCCGCAACCTCTTCTTAAAAAGCAGCTCCGCCCGGTTCAGCTAACGCAGCGGTGACGGAGTCAACTCCTTGAACTGCTCCGCCGCCTCTTGCATGACCCGGCCAAACTCGCCGGCTTCGGAGGATGCCAGTTCCAGGTAGGCGACCCGCCCGGCGCCCAAACCCATCTCTTCCAGGAGCGCGTTGACATGGGCAATCCTCTTCTGAATCCAGCCGGCGGCATCCTTGTGCGGACAGGCAGACTGCTCGTCTTCTTTGCAACCGGCCACGATGATGCCGTCCACCCCCGCTTCCACAGCCTTGAGCAGGTGAAGTGAATCTATCTTGGCGACACAGGGGTAGCGCACCAGCGCCAGGTTACCGGCCTTGAAGCCGCTAATTTCGGGCAATGCAAAGGGTCCGTAACCGCAGGTGATGGTTAGCACCGCCGGAGCGCCGTTGACCCGCTGCAGCAGATCTTTTACGGCAGGCTCGATCGCCGCGGCGGATTCCTCTACCAGCGGGGCGCGAAACTGGATCGCGTAAGCCGGGCAGATCGAGAGACATAGACCGCAGGCCTGGCACTGCTCGCTGCGAATGCTCACGGTCCCGTCTTCATTGAGCACCGGGACATCATAGGGACAGACGCGCACGCAGGTGAGGCAGTTTGCGCAGAGCTCATCGATACGAATCGCCCCGGCAAGGCAGGTCAGGCAGCGGCGGGCCTCGTTAATGGCGGTAACGGCATCAAAACCGTGTTCCGCCTGCTGGAAATGCTTGACCCGCTCTGCGGGAGGCATCATCGGGATGGAGTAGCGCTCCACCCGGGTTATCTTTTCGGCCACGGCGGGATCGAGCTTCTCCAGCGCGGCAGGCTCTTCAAGCGCTTCGCTGTTGAAGGCTTCACCGTCAAGATGGGCCAGGATGGCCTGCGCCGCCACCCGGCCGCTTTTCATCGACTGGACCGCGGTTCCCGGGCCGGTGACCATTTCGCCGCAGGCAAAAACCCCGGGGCGGCTGGTGGACATGGTCCCGCGGTCAAAAACTATACGGCCGCGCTCATCGAGGTCAACCTGGCCTTTCAACGGTTCCGGATCACCGCCCTGCCCGATGGAGAAGATGACAATATCGCCGGAGATAAACCTTTTGTCCTCTTTATTGTAAGTCGGGCTGAACCTTCCGGCTTCATCAAAAACAGAGCAGCACTCGATCACCTCGAGGCCGCTGATTTTGCCGTTCTCACGGATGATTGCATGGGGTCCCCAGGAGTTGTTGAACTCAACATTTTCTTCCTTGGCCTCTTCGATTTCCCAGGGGAAGGCGGGCATTTCGTCCGTCGATTCCAGGCAGACCACCTTTACCCCGGCGGCGCCGCAGCGAACCGCAGAGCGGGCCACGTCCATGGCCACGTTGCCGCCGCCGACCACGATAACTGTGGGATTCCCCTCAAGGCAGAAATTGTTCCGTTTTACATCCTTGAGGAAATTGAGAGCATAAAGAACCCCTTCTCCCTCTACGCCGGGGATGTCCAGGCCGCGGCTCACCGGCAGACCCAGGGCAATCAGTATGGCCCGGTAGCCTTCTTTCTGAAGCTGCTCAACCGACAGGTTGCGGCCAAGCTCAAACCCGGTTTTGAACTCCACCCCCTGCCCGGCGATCTCATCGATATCCTGATCGATCACTCCGTCGGGGAGGCGGTAGAGCGGGATATAATGGCGGACGGCTCCGCCCATGTTCGGCTCCCGGTCATAAACGGTCACCGAGCAACCCTGCCGGGCCAGATCGTAAGCCGCGGTCAGGCCGCTGGGCCCGCCGCCGATAACGGCCACTTTCCCCCTTGAGCCGGGGGAAATTCCCGATGGGGGCGCCTTCACGGTACTGTTCTCCACGGCAAAGCGCTTCAGTCCGCGGATCGAGGGCGGACGGTCTACATCATTGCGGCGGCACTCGTCTTCACAGTGGTGGGCACAGATCGTACCGCAGATCGAGGGAAGCGGGTTGGTCTCTTTGATGATCGCCAGCGCCCGGTCAAAATCACCCGTGGCGATGGCCAGAAGATAATCACGCACATCCTGGTGCAAGGGACAGGCTGCCTGACAGGGTGGAAGCACATTTTCCGTTGAGGCCTGAGTAAAATGCTGGGTCAAGAATGATCACTCCTCGTCTCCAAAAAAGTTTACATTCTTAATATTTCGCGGTTTAACTCCTTATTCCTCTCCGCCGCCGTATTAAATTCAATTTCTTTAATTATCTCAGGCAGATTTTTCATAAAGGATTTTCCCCTTTATTAACGAAAAGAAAAGTGTTATAGCAGAAAGTATTTACTTTACCGCAAGACGGCGGTGCACCTGCCCACCTCGACTACCCGCCGGGCCAGGAGCTCTATCCGGCGGATGGAGTTTTCATCTCCGGAAGCAGGCGCCTCGGCGCAGCAGCCATGGTGCCCGGCATCGGCTGAGGCATGACCGTCACCGACCAGGATCATCCCCTGGACCAGCATCATGTCGTGCAGCGCCTTGAGGGTAGTTTCCTGGCCGCCGAAGCGGGCGCCGCCCGTGGTGACAGCGGCTCCCACGGTGTTAAGTAAAGCCTGTGCGGAGCGCAATTTACGGCTTTTGTCCCAGAACCCCTTTAACTGGGCCGAAACCGTGCCAAAGTAAACCGGGCTGCCGATGATAACCGCGTCCGCCTGGGCCAACTGCCGGAAGGCCTGATCAAGGGCGCTTCCACGGTAGCAGGCCCCGGAACAGGGAGATGAACAGGCCCGGCAATACGGGTATTTTTGCGACTGCAGCAGCGGATCGACATGAATCAGCTCTGTTTCAGCTCCTTCCAGACGGGCTCTCTTTAACGCCAGTTCAAGCAGGTAAGCTGTACTGCCGTCTTTCCTGGGGCTGCCGTTTAATCCGATTACGAGCAACAACTGAACCACCCTTTCTGTTCTCGTGATTGAAGCTGACATCTGTAGGAGGTAATCCATCACATGCACATGCCCAAAAAGAAAATTACCTGTTTATTGATCATGCTCCTGTTGCTTCAAGCCTTCGCCCTGCCGGCTTTCGCCACGCCGGCTCCGGCGGTTGAGCTTGATCTGAATGCAAGCAGCGCCGTGCTCATCGACGCGGAGAATGGAACGCTGCTATATGAAAAAGACGCCCGCGTGCCGCGGCCCCCGGCCAGCCTGACCAAGCTGATGACCCTGCTGCTGGCGATGGAAGACCTGAAGTCAGGCCTGGCCGACTGGGACACCATGGTTACAGTCAGCGAGCAGGCCTGGAGAACCGGCGGCTCACAGATGTTTTTAAATATCGGGCAGCAGGTTTCCTTCAAGGATCTGCTCAAAGGTATCGCCATTATTTCAGCCAACGATGCCTGCGTTGCCGTGGCCGAGCACCTCAGCGGTTCCGTCGCCGCCTTTGTCCAGCGGATGAACCTGCGTGCGGCCGAGCTGGGGCTGGAGAACAGCCATTTTACCAACCCCCACGGCATGGATGATCCGGAGCACTATATGAGCGCTCTCGATGTGGCCCGCCTGGCAGCCTACTTTATCTGCACGCAGCCGGATGCTGCCGCCTTCCAGTCGGAAAAGGAGTTCACCTTCAATGAAATTCGCCAGTTTAACCGCAATCCCCTCCTCGAAAGCTACCCTGGCGCAGACGGTATCAAAACAGGCTCTACCCCCGGAGCCGGTTATTGCCTCGCTTCAACCAGCAAACAGCAGGGGATGCGTTTGATCTCGGTAGTCCTGAACACGGCCTCTGAAGAACAGCGGCATGAAGACAGCATTACTCTGCTCAACCACGGCTTTCGCAATTTCGAAATGAAAACGCTCTATGAAAAGGAAGAGATCATTACCATGATGCCGGTGAAGCGCGGCCAGAAGAGGGAGGTGGGCCTGATTGCCGGAAGCCCGGTGCAGGCCGTGGTTCCCCGTGATGACAGCAGCTACAAAATTAATGAAGAGCTTGACCTTCCCGACACAGTGGCCGCCCCGGTAAAAGAGGGCGAGAGCATCGGTACCCTGCGCCTGGAAAACCCGGAAGGCGAGCTCATCGCCGAAGTGGAATTGACGGCGCAGGAGAGCTTGCAGAGGCTCGGTTTTTTGCCGAACCTGCTGCGCCAGGCCGGTGACCTTATTGCCGGCTTGTGGCAGCGCATCTGGCCTTTTTAAGGTTGGATTATTTCAGCCGGAAAGCATTACACAAGGGGCTGTATAATTGCCCTTATACTCCCATACTCCACCAAGTCTGTTTGGGCGATCCACCGGGTCGCCCAAACATCTACCTGGTACCGCAAAATGTATCTAGAAAATAATAACCCACGGCAAAGCTAAAAACGATGATGACATCCCACAAATGTTCCCGGCAGCGCAGGCAAAACGGGTTTGGGCCGGGCATGCCCGGCCCTACATCCTGTAAAAAACCATTTGGCCGCAATACCGGTCCGGGGAACTGTCCTCCCAACAGCCTTTTGGGACAGCCCCCTGCTCCTTTTCTGTCTACTTTTTCTCTTCCAGCGCCGCCCTCGCGGCGGCGAGCCGGGCAATGGGCACCCGGTACGGCGAGCAGCTGACATAGTCCAGGCCGGCCTCATGGAAAAATTCAACCGACGCCGGATCCCCGCCGTGTTCACCGCAAATGCCCAGCTTGATTTCCGGCCGCATGCGACGGCCCCGGGTAATCGCCTCCACAACCAGCCGCCCAACCCCGTCCCGGTCTATTTCCATGAACGGGTTGGCCTTCAAGATACCTTCCTGCAGGTAGAATGGCAGAAACTTACCTTCGGCATCATCGCGGCTAAAACCGAACGCGGTCTGGGTCAGATCGTTGGTCCCGAAAGAGAAAAATTCGGCGCTTTCTGCCAGCTCGTCGGCTACCAGGCAGGCCCGCGGCAGCTCGATCATCGTGCCGATCATGAAAGGCAGGCTCCGGCCGGATTCATCCAGCACCGCCGCGGCCGCCTCCGCTACTTCGCTCTTCATCCGCTTCATTTCGGCGGCATGGCCGACCAGCGGAATCATGATCTCCAGCTTGATCTTCTCCGGTGAAAGCCCTTCATCCAGCAGCTCCAGCGCAGCCAGAATGATCGCCCGCACCTGCATGCGGTAGATTTCAGGATAGACCAGCCCGAGGCGGCAGCCGCGGTGACCCAGCATCGGGTTCAGCTCGGCCAGCGAGGTTACTTTTTGCAGCAGCGCCTCTTTTATCTGCAGCAGCTCCGGGCCGGCTCCTTCCCGGCGCAGCCGGTCCACTTCCAGCAGCAGCTCCTCCCGGTTCGGTAAAAATTCGTGCAGCGGCGGGTCAAGCAACCGGATGGTCACCGGGTAGCCGGCCATCTCCCGCAGAATGCCTTTGAAATCCTCTTTCTGCACCGGCAGCAGCTGCTCCAGGGCCGCCTTTCTTTCCGCGGTATCGCCGGCCAGGATCATCCGCCGCACCAGCGGCAGCCGCTCCTTCTCCATAAACATATGCTCGGTCCGGCAGAGGCCGATCCCCTCGGCCCCGAGTTCCAGGGCGCGGCGGGCATCCTTGGGAGTATCGGCGTTGGCGCGCACGCGCAGGCGCCGGGTTTGATCGGCCCAGGAGAGGAGTTCCTTGAATTCAGGGGTAGGCTGCGGATCGATCAGGGGCGGCTGTCCCAGGATCACTTCCCCGGTGGCCCCGTCAATGGAGAGGATCGTTCCTTCGGGGTAAACCTCTTCTTCAATCATCAGCCGGCGGCTTTCCAGGTCCATTTTCAGCGCTTCGCAGCCGCAGACGCAGGGCTTGCCCGCCCCCCTGGCCACCACTGCCGCATGGCTGGTCATACCGCCACGGCTGGTAAGCACTCCGCGGGCGGCGTAGATTCCGTGAATATCATCGGGAGTGGTTTCCGGTCGAACCAGGAGCACCTTCTCCCCGGTTTCCGCCGTCTCCTGCGCTTTGTCGGCATCAAAGATAATCATGCCCGAAGCTGCCCCCGGCGAAGCCGGCAGGCCGCGCGCGATCACATCAAGCTCGGCGCCAGGATCAAACCGCGGGTGAAGCAGCTGATCCAGCTGGGCCGGATCGACTCGCTGCAGCGCTTCCGCCCTGTCGATCACTCCCTCCTTGACCAGGTCGACCGCCACCTTCACCGCGGCGGCGGCGGTCCGTTTTCCGGTGCGGGTCTGCAAAAGGTAAAGCTTCCCCCGCTCAATGGTGAATTCAATATCCTGCATATCGCGGTAGTGCGACTCGAGGCGGCGGCACAGTTCTGCAAACTGCCGGTAGATTTCAGGCATCTCCCGGCTGAGCCCCTCGAGAGACCGGGGTGTGCGGATACCGGCAACGACATCCTCTCCCTGGGCATTGAGCAGGTATTCGCCGTATATTTTCGCCTCCCCGGTGGCCGGGTTCCGGGTGAAAGCAACCCCGGTCCCGCTGTCATCGCCAAGGTTTCCGAAAACCATGACCTGCACATTGACCGCGGTGCCGAGGTGATCGGGGATCTTGTTGATCTCCCGGTAAACAATCGCCCGCGGCGTATTCCAGGAATCGAAAACCGCCTCTATGGCCAGGAAAAGCTGCTGCCGGGGATCTGTGGGGAATTCTTTACCCGTTGCCTGGCGGACAGTGTTTAAAAAACGGGTAATCACCTCATCCAGATCGGTCTCGCCAAGCCCGGCATCGTTCTTGACCCCCCGCTTCTGCCTGGCTTCGGCGAGGATCTCTTCAAAGAGGTTGTGATCGACCTGCAGAACAACATTGCTGAACATCTGGATAAAGCGGCGGTAACAGTCGAGGGCAAAACGGCGGTCGGCGGCCTCAACGGCCAGGTAATCCATCGTCTGCCGGTTCAAACCAAGGTTGAGAATAGTATCCATCATCCCCGGCATCGACATTACCGCGCCGGAGCGAACCGACAGGAGCAAAGGCTTCTCTCCGCCGAAACGACGGCCTGTAAGCTCCTCGAGCAGGTCAAGTTCGCCGAGGATCTCTTCTTTCAGTTCCGGCCAGATTGACCGGCCTGCAGCGAAGTATCTGTTGCAAGCCTCTGTGGAGATCACAAATCCCGGCGGTACCGGCAGCCCAATTCGCGTCATCTCCGATAAATTGGCGCCTTTACCGCCAAGTAAACTCTTCATCTCTGCGCTGCCCTGCGAAAACCGGTAAACCATTTGCTCACTCAAAGATGTCAACCTCCCTTGATCATCTGCATAATTTGATTGGCTACTTCTTCTACAGCCTTGTTGGAGACATCGAACACGGTGCAGCCAATTTGTTCCATGAGCCGGCGGGCATAATCGAGCTCTTCCACGATTCGCTCCATGGAAGCGTAATTGGCTTGAACATGAAGCCCGAGGCTGTTTAACCGCTCCTGCCGGATCGAGCGGAGCTGCTCGGGAGCGATCATCAGGCCGACTATTTTTCCCGGCGAAACCCAGTAAAGCTCTTCCGGGGGCTCCACTTCGGGAACCAGGGGAAGATTGGCCACCATCAGGCGGCGGTGTGCCAGGTACATGCTCAACGGGGTCTTCGAGGTCCGGGAAACACCGATCAGGACCACTTCCGCATACCGCAAACCGCGGTGATCTTTGCCGTCATCGTATTTTACGGCAAACTCAACCGCGGCAATCCGCCTGAAGTAATCCTCGTCCAGGCGCCTTACCCGTCCCGGCTCCAGGTAAGGCTCTTTTTTCATGATCCTGGCAAAGGCGTTCATCGCCGGCCCCATAATGTCGGCCGTGGGAATATTGCGCTCCGCCGCCTCCAGCTCCACCACCCGCCGCAATTCAGGAAGGACCAGGGTATAAGCGATCATGCTGTTAACCTGGGCCGCCTCCTCCATCACCTCGATCACCCTGGCGGCGTCGCTGACAAAGGGAACCCGGCGCACCTCCACATCTTCGGAATCGTACTGACTGGCCGCCGCCTTGACCACAAATTCGGCGGTCTCACCGATTGAATCGGAAATAATATAAACCACCGGTTTTTGAGAAGCTACGCTCATCCACCTTCCTCCTCCTTAACTGCTTACCTCCGCCAGCATACGGACCAGCGTGGTCTTGGTTACTTTACCGATCACCTTGAACTTGCCCGGCTCCGCCTCTCTGACCACCGGAATAGCATCTATCTGGTAATCGACTATCTTTTTTGCCGCCGCCACCACATCGAGATCCGGCTCCACGGTAACAATATGCGGCATCCGGGTCATGATCACCGTCACCGGGATCCGCAGGAGATCGCTCCCCCCGATCGCCGTTTTCAACAGATCTTTGCGCGAGAGGACTCCCTGCAGATAACCTTCTTCATCGACCACGAAGAGGGTGCCCACATCCTCCACAAATAGGTTGACGATGGCGTCGTATACCGAGGTCTCCTCCCGCACCACCGCGGGAACCGCCTTGACCTCACCGACGGTGAAGCGCCTCAGATAATCGGCAAAGAGGCTTTTGGCATCCTTTCCAGCATAAGTATATCCTACCCGCGGGCGCGCCTCGAGCAGGCCGGACATGGTCAACACCGCCAGGCAGGGACGCAGGGCGGCACGGGAAACGTTTAACCGGGAGGCGATCTCTTCGCCGGATATCGGGCCGGATGTTTTGACAATTTCCAGGATTTTTTTCTGCCTCTGGCTTAAATCTATTCTCTCCACCCCCCAAAACAGGCATACAGGCTACCCTGTTTCAAGGTATTTGAAATAAGTAGTATATGATATGCCAGATCAAACTCCTGCCGGCGGAAACAAT
>CAYFRE010000013.1:12933-15633 GCA_964345455.1 uncultured Syntrophomonadaceae bacterium
CAGCAAGGCGAAGTCGGCGAAGCGGTTAAAAAGCCCCTTCACCGCCGCCAGCAGGTTAAGCCGGTTCTGACGCAACCTCTCATCTTCGGCCATGACCAGGACCTGGTCAAAGAAGCGGTCCACCGGCTCCTTCAACGAGCCCAGCAACTCAAAGCAGGAGCTGTAGCGGCGCTGCTGCAGCGCCTGCTCCACCCCGGGCTCGACCTCCAGGAGATACCGGTAGAGCTCTTTTTCAGCAGGCTCGTCAAGAAGAACCCGCTCCACCGCCCCGCCGCGGACCCGGCGAACCAGGTTCGCCGTGCGGGTGTAGGCGGCGCCGATATTTTTGAGCAGATCCGTCCGCAGATGTTCCTCCAGGGCGGCGGCTCTCAGGTAAAGTTCCGCCACGGAACGGTAGGGAACAGCCAGGACCGCTTCGATCACATCATAGCTGAGCCCCTTCTCCTGCAGGGTAAAGCGGAGCCGCTGCACCATGAACTCGTACAAAGCGCCGCGCAATGTTCCCAGACGCCCGGCGGAAAGGGGCAGCGCCTCGGCATGCTCCCGCAGCGCTGATTCGAGCAACTCTGCGGGCGCCAGGTCAAATTCGTGCTCCAGCAGGATGGCGATGATCCCCTGCGCCTGGCGCCGCAGGGCATAGGGATCTGCCGATCCGGTGGGCTGCAATCCGATTGCGAAACAGCCGCTCAATGTATCGGCGCGGTCGGCCAGAGAAAGAAGAGCCCCTTCAATGCTGCCGGGGATCTCGTCTCCGGCATGACGCGGCAGGTAGTGCTCGTAAATGGCGCCGGCTGTTTCGGGTTCTTCTCCGCTGAGCGCGGCATACTCGCGCCCCATAACCCCCTGCAGCTCCGGAAGCTCGCGAACCATGTGGGTGACCAGGTCTGCCTTGCAGAGCTCCGCAGCGCGCTCAGCCCTCCGGATATGGCTCCCGGATAGGCCGAGGCTCTCCCCGGTCGTCCGGACCAGCTTAACGAGCCGCTCCTGTTTTTGGGCCAGGTTGCCCAGCTCCTCCTGGAAGACAACTCCCGAAAGCCGTTCAGCATAACGGGCCAGCGGCTCCCTGCAATCCTCTTCGTAAAAGAAGCGGGCATCGGCCAGGCGGGCTCCGAGCACCTTTTCATAACCCCGCCGGATATTTTCATGAAAACGGTTGTTGCTGATCCCGATAAAGTGGGGCAGCAGGGAGCCGTTATCCTCCCTGACTACCGGAAAGTAGCGCTGGTGGACCTGCATCGTCGTGATCAGCACCTCCCGGGGCAGCTCAAGGTAATCGCCGGAGAAAGAACCGCTCACGGCCACCGGATATTCCACCAGAAAGGTGACCTCCTCGAGAAGATTCTCGTCGATCAGCGGCCGTCCGCCCAGGGCGGCAGCCTGCTCGAGCAACTGCTGCCGGATCACGGAGCGGCGCCGCTCGTGGTCCGGTAAAACATGGTTCTTCTCAAGACAGCGGAGATAATCGGCGGGACTCTCCACGGTGAAAGGGCCGGGAGAAAGAAAGCGATGGCCGAAGGTGCTCCGGCCCGCGGATACCCCGGCAAAGGTAAACCGGATCGGATTTTCGCCGTAAAGGGCCAGCAGCCGCCGGACAGGGCGGGCAAAGCGGTATTCCTTGCTTTCCCAGTACATCGTCCGGGGAAAGCTGAGCCGCCGCAGCAGTTGCGTCAATATTTCCGGCAGCAGATCCCCGGCCGTCTGTCCCGGAAGCTCCTTCATCGCAAAGATGAAGTCAGCCCCTTTGACCGTCTCCACGGTAAGATCTTCAGGGGAGAGCCCCTGGCTGCGGGCGAAGCCAAGCAACGCTGCAGTGGGCGCCCCGGCAGCATCATAAGCCCGCTCTACGGCCGGCCCTTTTACTTTCTGCTGCAGGTCAGGCTGGCGCGAAGCAAGCCCGTTAACCAGCAGGACCAGCCGGCGGGGTGTGCCCCAGGATTTGCTGCCTTCAAAACTGAGGCGGTGCTCCTTAAAAAGTGAGGCCGCCGCCTCCTCCAGGCGGGCCAACGCTCCTGGAATAAAGCGGGAAGGTAGCTCCTCGCATCCGATTTCCAAAAGCAGATCGTGTTTTTGCATCATCTCCACCGTCTAGACCTCCTCCTGTGAAGCTTGCAGAGGGTAACCTGCCTTCTCACGCTGCTGCAGGTAAGCCCTGGCACATTCGCGCGACAGGTGGCGGACCCGGCCGATATAACCGGTTCGCTCGGTGACACTGATCGCGCCCCGGGCCTCCAACAAATTAAATGTATGCGAGCATTTCAAAATATAGTCATATGCGGGCAAGACCAGGCCGGATTTCAAGAGCCGCTCCGCTTCGGCTTCGTAGAGATCAAAGAGCTGGAAAAGAAGCCCCCTGTCCGCCTCCTCAAAGCTGTAAGCTGAGTGTTCATATTCCGCCTTCCGGAAGAGATCGCCGTAGAGAATCTGCTCATTCCAGTCCAGGTCAAAGACATTGTCCCGATCCTGGATATACATGGCGATGCGCTCGAGGCCGTAAGTAAGCTCCACCGGGACCGTCTCCACGTCGATTCCGCCAACCTGCTGAAAATAGGTGAACTGGGTGATCTCCATCCCGTCGAGCCAGACTTCCCAGCCCAGGCCCCAGGCCCCCAGCGTAGGCGATTCCCAGTTGTCCTCGACAAAGCGGATATCGTGCTCCAGCGGCGCCAGATCCAGTGAAGCAAGGCTTTCCAGGTAGAGATC
>CAYFRE010000013.1:15643-30434 GCA_964345455.1 uncultured Syntrophomonadaceae bacterium
TCAGTACCTGGTACTGGAGGTGCTGATAGAGCCGGTTGGGATTTTTACCGTAGCGCCCGTCGGTGGGACGGCGCGAAGGCTCCACGTACGCCGCCGCCCACGGCTCCGGACCGAGAGCTCTCAAGAAGGTGGCGGGATTCATCGTCCCGGCCCCCTTTTCGATATCATAGGGCTGCAAGATCAGGCAACCTTTCCCGGCCCAGTAAGATTGCAGTCTGAAGATAATCGTTTGCAGATCCATCGCCGGATTCATCTCCTTTCCCTAATAAAGAAAAACCTCCTGCCCCCGGTTCCACACCATAGGGACGGGAGATCTGCTCCCGCGGTTCCACCCTACTTGGTTCACCCCGACCGTGAACCCGCTTGATTAAAGACACACTCCGGAACGCCGTTCGCCGGAAATCCTGCCGGGCTCGCACCGTCCCCGGCTCGCTTGAAATAACCTGCACCGGCTACTCCTTTCCATCATCGTGCCCGTTGTTTTTTATGCCTGATCCGATCCTAAACCAGGATTCCCTTTATTGTCAAGATTTTCTTTACCCGGGCTCTCATCTTCCGCCGACCCGCTGCCGGGTCCGCCTTTTATCTCAATTGATCCTTCGCTGAAGAGCACCCCGATCAGCCCGATAGCGGCGATCTTGGGAAAGAGCGCCGCACCGAGGGCCCCGTAGGTCGCCGGCAGCTCCACCAGGGTATTATCCTTGACCTTAACGCGAAACCTGGTCCGGTGCAGCCCGGCCACAAACCGGCGCAGCTGCTTTGAAATATCCCGGGGCCAGCTTGAGAAACGGTCTCGCGCCTCGCCGCGTTTCTCTTCCAGGTAAATCAGCGCTTCGACCAGGTCGCCGTCCACCTGCTCCAGAACATATTTTGCTTCGCGATAGCCAATTCCGGCGCGTTCACGCAGCCGGTCGATCTTTTCCAAAGGAATCTGCACTCTGGTCAACCCCCTTTGCCCTAGTTTAACGATCTGACGCACTTTTATCCGTGACGGCATCGGAGCCGTTAACTTTCGCTCCCGGGGTTCAACAGCTTGATCAGCTGAAGTGAGCGCAGCTCGCCGATCTCGAAGTGGTAGCGGCGAAAAGCCGCCGCTATCGCGGCCAGTTCACGCATCTGGAGAGCAAGAGGGCGGAGCATTTTCACCTGCTCCAGGGGAGCTTCGAGCAGCCGCCGGGCCAGGGCCACCGTCCCGGCGCTCAGCTTGAGCGCATCGCCGCCGGCGCACTTGCGGCAGAGAAGGCCTCCCTGGCGGGGGCTGAAATAAAGGGCCTCCGGCGTATCGCAGAGCAGGCAGCCCTTCAGGTAAGGGCAAAAACCGGTCAGATCTACCAGTTTCAGCTCGAAAGCGCGGCAGAGAAGCATCCGGCCGGACAGGGTACCGTCACAGAGCAGGCGCCACCCCTCCAAAAGCAGCGAGCAGGGCTCCGGAGCGGGCTCTTCGTTACGAACAAGGCGGCCGGTGAGCTCGGTGAGAAAAAGTCCGTACGGGTAAAGCGCCGCATCCTCGCGGAAGGCGGTAAAGTGCTCCCTGACCTCCTGGCCGGTAATCAGATCCAGGCTGCGACCCCGGTGAAGCTGGTAGTGACCGTAAGTAAAAAGATCCACTCCCGCGGCCAACCTGCTTTTGACTTTGCGGGCACCGCGAGCTACCGCGGTGATCTTCCCTCTCTCCCAGGTGAGCAGATCGATCAGGCGGTCGGCCTCTCCCAGGGGGCGGCTGGAGAGGATCAGAGCATCTGTTTTATAACTGCGTTCAGACAACGGCGCCCTCCTTTTCTAGGGCTCTTTGTAACCGAATTCGCGCAGCAGGCGCTCGCGGTTTCGCCAGTCGCGCTTTGCTTTGACCCGCAGATCGAGATAAACCTGGCGCCCGAAAAGAGCTTCAATTTCGCGCCGGGCGGCGCTGCCGGCTTCCTTCAACAGCCGGCCCCCCTTGCCGATGACGATCCCCACCTGGGATTCACGCTCCACGAAGATCTCAGCGCGCAGATCCAGCAGGTCCCGGTCGTCCCGGGGGGAGATCTCTTCAATGACCACGGCGATGGCATGGGGAATTTCTTCCCGGGTAAGATGAATGATTTTCTCGCGGATAATTTCAGCGGCAATAAAACGTTCCGGCTGGTCGGTAACCATCTCCGGGGGATAGTAGCGCGGCCCTACAGGGAGCCGGGTAGCAATCGCATCAACCAGCGGCTCAAGGCCCTCTTTGCGCAGCGCCGAGAGAGCAAAGCAGCCGGCAAAGGGAAACAGCTCCCGGTAAAGAGCACTGTTGTGGAGAAGCTGCTCCGGCGGGGCCAGGTCGGTTTTGTTCAAAATCAGGAGGACCGGTCCGGAGGCATCCTGAAGCAAATCAGCAATGTGGCGATCTCCGGGCCCGGGTTTGCAGTACGCCTCGACAATAAAGCAGGCCAGGTCGGTCTCCTGAAGCGCTGCCCGCGCGGCCCGGATCATGGAGCGGCCCAGCTGATGCCTGGGGCGGTGCAAACCGGGAGTATCGATAAAGATCATCTGATCCGCGTCGCGGGTGAGGATGGCGCGGATCGCCGTGCGGGTAGTCTGCGGCTTCGGGGAAACAATGGCTATTTTTTGACCGAGGAGGGAATTCAGCAGGGTTGATTTTCCCACGTTGGGTCTTCCCACCAGGGCCACGAATCCGGAGCGGTGCATCTTGGACTCCTTGCCTGTCAACTGACCAGATCCTATCATCAATATCATTGTCTATATTCTACCTGATCGGGTAATACATTGCCTCAGCTTAGGGGGACACCGGGGTACGTCCCCGGTGTCCCTGCGATAACCGGTTCAGGTTCGGGGGCTGTCCCAAAAGAGCATTCTACTTTTTAATAAAAGTTGTCTTTATACTCTCATGCTCCGCCAGGTCCGTAGGGGCGACCCATTGGGTCGGCCCAAACCAATACCTGTAAACAAAACAGATACTGGGTTAGAAGCAAACACTGTTGCCAATACAAACATCGGCAATCTCACGGGGGGCGAGGCGTGCCTCGCCCCTACAATCGGAAAGGATTTTTAAACTTTAACAGTTATCCTAAATGACTTTTGGGACAGCCCCAGGTTCGGGCCGGGCATGCCCGGCCTCTACAAACTTCTAACCTCCAATTCGGGGAAGGACTGTTTTCAGGTCGAGGACCGGGGTGCCGTCGATGAGATCGAGGCCGCGCACGGTTAAAACCGGCCCGCGGCGCCCGAGCAGCTCCACCTCGGTCATGGAAATCGGGTTCGGCCGGTTGGGGGTGCGGCAGGCGAAAAGGCCGTAAATCTCACCGCCCCGCCCGCGGCGCTCGCCTTTCAGGGTATAGCCCGTGGCGCGGTGCAGGTAACCGATCACGATGATCCTCGATTCATCCTCGATGCGGTAAAGCCCCTCTTCGAGATCGGGGTCCAGGTGAATCTCTGCGGTAAGCGTTTTGTAATTATCGGACACGTCAGAGGGCCCGGAGAAGCTGCTGCGGACCCGTCCAATTGGCCGCAGCGAAAGGGGCAGCCTCCAGAAATCTTCTGCGGCTGCAGAGCCGGGGATCGTCTCCGCGGCCGGCTTCAGCCGATCGCTGCTGAAAGGCTCGGGCAGCAGCTCGCACAAGCTGCGTTGGATAACCTCGCCCTGCAGGTTGCCCATGATCACTTCAATATCCCCGGCCAGTTCAAGTATCACCTGGCGGCAGGCGCCGCACGGCGCCGGCGGAGGTGAACAGTCGGCCACCACGGACAGCCGGCTGAAGCGGTGATGGCCGGCCTGGCGCGCGTTCCAGAGCGCCACCCGTTCCGCGCAGACAGTCAGGCCAAATGAGGCGTTTTCGATATTCGCTCCTGTAAAAACAGCACCTTCGCCGGTCAGCAGGGCCGCGCCGACAGCAAAGCGGGAATAAGGAGCATAAGCCCTTGACCGGGCCGCCGCAGCAGTGGCCAATAGCGTCTCAGTGCGCACTCTGATCAGTCCTCACCTGATTTTTACTCTCCAGTCTGTGAATATGCCGGCAGCTTCAGCATCGGCTCGCGCTCAATCTCAAAACGAATCCCCCGGTTGACCTCCATATTGTTCTTGATGATGTCGAGGCCGCTGGCCAGCAGATCGGGATCGCCCACCGCCTGGATGATCACGGGATTGACCGTGATCAACCTGTCGTTAACCTTGATCAGGGAACCGCTGCAGCGTACCGCCGAAGTGACAATAAGGCGCTGACCACCCAGGCTGATCCCTTTCGCCCCCGAGCCGAAGAGCTCGTTGATTACATCCCGGATATCGGTGTCGTGAATAATTGAACTGGAGCTGGTTGCCCCGAACTCATCGTAAAGCTTCACCGTGATCCCCTCCCCGGTCATCTCCGCCAGGCCCGTTTCAATTCTCAACTCATGCAGCTTTAGCCTGGTGGCGTCAAGCTCCTCGTTAATTGCCTCCAGCTTCTCCTCCGGATTATAGGGGACCCCCAAGCGAGCTATCCCGTTCAAGATTTCAATTTCAAGCACCCGGCTTGCAGTAAAGTGATCGAGGGGAATAAGCTCATTTATCTCCGTGATCGTGTCATTGGCTAAAACATTTCCAGGAATCGTGGTTACCTCTTTGTCGGAGAGGCGCAGTGAAAAATGCGCCGGTTCATTATTCTTCTGGACATGCTCATCCAAATTTATCGCGGCAAGAATTTGATCCATGAGCATCAAATCTGCTTCACGCAAGATGATCTCCTGCAGCTTGCGCCCCTGTTCAAGGATTACCTTGGTCAACTCATCATCCTTGGATACTTCAATATCATAATTGAAGCCGGCCAGGGCTTCTTTCACCGCATCCCGCTCCAACACCCCGAGTTCATCGGCAAAACGATAGTTGTAAGCCGCCAGATCACGCGCCACCTCTTGTTTGGAGCTGAACCTTGCGGCTACCGTGGGAAACGATGTGCGAAAGATATAGTAAACCCCGCCGATCAATGCCGTGTTGGCAATCAGGAGAAACAGCGTCACCCACACCAAATTATTTCTGAAACGATTCTGGTCAAATACCTTCACCGGCAAGACATAAACCCCCATTTATGCTTTTTATTTAATCTCTATTATAGATAGATCCGGGGAAATCCTATTACTAAACTATGAAGATTGTTAAAAAATGCTTAAATATTGCAGGGCTTCCCAAAGCCGCGGTCCCAATATAAGAGCGCCGACCAGGACAGCATAAAAAGTGGTCAGTAAAACTGCCCCCGCAGCCACATCTTTGGCGATATGTGCCAGCTTGTGGCGCTCCTTTGTGGCCAGATCCACCGCCTTCTCGATCGCCGTATTTAAGGTCTCGGTGATCAGGACGGCAAATACAGCCGACAGAACAAAAAAGAACTCCCATCTCTCAAGATGAAGCAGGTAAGACAGTAGAAGGACGGCTGCGCCGGCAGCAGCATGAATGGTCATATTCCGCTGCGTCGCAAAGCAGTAGGCGAGACCGGCAAAGGCATCCCGGAAACTGCGGATTAGACGTTCCATCATCTCTTTCTCACCCGGCGGTCTGTTCCACCAGGTTCAGAATTTCACCCTCCTTCCGCTGCATTGCCGCAGCGGCGTCATCGCTGTCGTGATCATAGCCCAGCAGGTGCAGGAGGCCGTGAATCGCCAGGAGCAGCGCCTCCCGTTCGCAAGAGTGTCCTTCAGCGATCGCCTGCTCACGCGCCCGCTCCAGGGAAATATAAATATCCCCAACCACCAGCTCAGCGTGATCCCCCGCCGCAGCTTTTTTCCGGCCTGCCGGCTCGAGCATGGAAAAAGAGAGCACATCGGTCGGACAATCAAGGCCGCAGTAGCGCCGGTTCAGCTCCCGCAGCATACCGTCATCTGCCAGAACAATGGCCAGATCACCGTGCTCCAGGTGATGTTCGGTTAACAGAAGACGCGCCGCTGCAATCAGCTTCTTCTGCAAAAATTCCGGCAGCGGCTCGCCGCCGGGCCGGTGCACAGAGACGCTCACCGGAGGACGCTCCTTTCGATCTCTGCTTTCAGATCTTTTTCCGGATATTCAACCCGCGCGTGGTAGATTCCCGCCATGATCTTGACAAAGGTATCGCCGATCTGATCCAGCTCTTTAAGCGTCAGATCGCTTTCATCCATCTGGCCGCTGTTTAACTTCTCCTTGATGATCCTCCGGATCATACCCTCGACCCGGTTGCCAACCGGATTGGAGAGCGAGCGGACTCCGGCTTCAATGGAATCAGCCAGCATGATGATCGCCGCCTCCTTGGTTTGAGGCAGCGGCCCTTCGTAGCTGAACTTTTCAGAAGAAACCTGCTCCTGGTCACCGCAGTTTTCCAGCGCCTGCTGGTAAAAATAAAAGATCAAACCGGTCCCGTGGTGCTGCCTGATAATATCCTCGATCACGGCCGGCAACCGGTGCTTGCGGGCCAGCTCCAGTCCATCCTTGACATGAAGGCGAATGATCATCGCGCTCAGGTTAGGAGAAATTTTATCATGCGGATTTTGCCCCGAAAGCTGGTTCTCGGTAAAAAAGTAAGGACGTTTCAGCTTGCCGATATCATGATAGTAAGCGCCGATCCGGGTCAACAGGGGATCCGCGTTCACCGCTTCAGCGGCGGCCTCGGCCAGGTTGCAGACCATCATGCTGTGGTAGTAAGTGCCCGGCGCCGTCGTCTGAAGCCGCCGCAGCAGGGGATGATTGGGGTTGGAGAGCTCCAGCAGGGTAATCGATGTGGTCACCCCGAAAGCACTTTCCAGGTAAGGAAGCAGCCCTATAGCAATGATTGAAGATAAGAGGCCGCTGCCGGCACCGGCAGCCAGGGCATAGCCGAACTCCTTGAGGATCCCGCTTTCCAGGGTGAGATTTCCCAAAAATAGAAACTGCGCCATGATCGTCGCCACATTGGTTCCGGCCACGTATAGCCCCGCCTTGGCCAGGTCGCCGCGCTGGCTGACGCGGGAAACGGCGTAAACCGCCGCCAGTCCGCCAGTCAGGGAAACCAGCACATAGCTGAGTTCACCGCCGGTCACAAAACCGGCCAGCAAAGCAAAAACAAGAGTCATCAGCACGGCGAGACGGTAACCAAATAAAACTGTAATCAGGATCACTCCCATGGCTACAGGTATCCAGTAACCCGAGAAGTAAGCGGCCAGAACAATCACCAGTAGAGTAATGATCGCTACCAGGCCCAGCAGCAGCAGCATCTTCGGGTTCGTATAAACATTATTAACATATTTATACAGGTATATGCTTACCAGGATAAAGACAATTGATAATAGGAGAAATAGTCCAATCATTCCAGGATAGTCGACCTGTTTGCCCCGGAGCAGGCCTAGGCTTTCAAGCTGGGCCATCTGCTTCTCGGTAACCAGTTCTCCTTCGCTGATGATCAGGGTATTGCGCTGCAGGATCACGGGATCAACCGCTTTGCGGGCAGCTTCGCGGTTGCGGGCCGTCGCCTCCGGGTTGGCAATCATGTTCGGTTTCACCAGCGGCCCGGCCAGGGTTTCGGCCACCTGTTTCAGCTCGGCATTGAACGGAAAAAGAGCCACTTCGCGGTTAATCTGGCGCCGCGCCGTCTCCACGCCGTTGACCTTTACCCCCTGGCGAAAAATCTCGGTCAGGGCCGCTATGAGACGGTTTTCCAGATCCATAATGATGGTTTTATCGGTAAGAAGCGCTTTAACCGTTGAGACAGGGAGCTCTTCATCAAGCAGCGCCTCAAACGCCGCCGCTTTTTCATCCGCAGAACTGTCCTCATCGTCGATGATCGCGCCAACCCGGCCAAAGAATTCCTCGACAGCCGCCAGGGCTTCTTCTTCAACTGCGGAATTATAGTCAAATACTTCCGGTATCTCCTCGGCGGCCGCCCGGCGCAGCTGCTCCGTTGTATATTCATCAATGGCCTCGCGCGGGGCATAAATGGTCTTCGGGCTTGGCCGGCCCAGCTCCAGGTAGATCCTGGCAGGCATGCAGGCAAAAACCAGGACCAGGTAGAACACAATAAATATAGCCGCGGCCAGTGTCAATCTCTGGGTGCGCTGATCCCACCTTGGCGGAAAATAGCCGTCGATGATCTTTTTTATCCCGGGGCTCGTTTTCATGGTTCATTCACCTTGCCGGCCTCGTATGTCTCATAGGCCTTGATAATATTCTGTACCAGGGGATGCCTGACCACATCCTTTTCAGTCAGGTAGAGCAAGGCGATCCCCTCCACGCCGGCCAGGATGCGCGGCGCTTCGGCCAGACCCGATTCACGCTCACGGGGAAGGTCGACCTGGGTAATATCCCCGGTTACCACCGCCTTTGACCCAAAACCCAACCGGGTAAGAAACATTTTCATCTGCTCGGAAGTGGCGTTCTGTCCCTCGTCAAGAATAACAAAGGAATCATCAAGAGTACGCCCCCGCATGTACGCAAGGGGCGCCACCTCAATTATACCCCGATCGCGGTATTTTTGAAAGAGCTCCACACCGAGAAGATCATACAGCCCGTCGTAAACCGGCCTCAAGTAAGGATCGACCTTTTCCTGAAAGTCCCCGGGCAAAAAACCAAGGTGCTCTCCCGCCTCGACGGCGGGGCGGGTCAGGATCAGCCGTTGAACCTGCTTCTTTTTAAGGCTGTCGATGGCCATGGCCAGAGCCAGGTAGGTTTTGCCCGTTCCCGCCGGGCCGATGCAGAGGACAATATCTTTCCGGCGCATTGCTTCAAGATAACGCTTCTGGCCAATGGTTTTCGGGCGGATCTGCTTGCCGCGGGGGGTTACCAGCAGCAACTCGCTGAAAAGTTCGCGCACACTTTTGGCATGTCCCTCGCGGGTCAATTTGAGAGCATACTCAAATTCCCGGCTCGACAGAAGATGCCCCCGGCGGATACAGCGCAGCAGCTCCTGAAACATCTGGTAGAGCGGCTCCACTTCTTCTTCAGGGCCCTCAATATCCACTTCAATATCCTTCGGCAGCAAGCGGACGCGAAAATTATCTTCAACCAGGTCGAAATAGCGGTCGTGCTTTCCAAACAACTGCAGCGATTCTTCGCTGCTTTCCAGCAAGACCGTACGGCTGACAGTCTTTTCCACCAAGCACATCCCAACCTCTCAGGAAAAAATCAGGGCCGGCGCAGCTTCAACATGCCGATCTCTTCCCTCGTTTCAGCCACCGCGCGAACCCACTCTGTTTCGTTTTCCGAATACTCCTGGTAATAGAGCTGCTCAAACGATACCCTTTCCGGAACCTGAGCCCGCAGCTTTTGCCGGGCTTTCTGCCGGGCTAACCGCAGCGCTTCATCACGGGAGATCGCTTTTTGATCGATCAACTGCTCAAGATAGGTAAGAGTTATTACTTCGACAGGAAAAGATAGATTCCTCCATCGCCAACCGGTAATCCGGACCTCCCGCCTGGCAGATCTGTACGGATTGCGGGGCGGGCCCCACAGCCGCAACTGCTTCCCCTTCCAGCGGAGATAAAGGCTTTTACGCGATGCTCCCGTCAATTCCGTAGAAACCCGCTTGAGCCTGAGCGGTTCCCGGCCTTCGTACCAGACCCGGGCCTCTACTTCTCCCCGTGCCCGCACCTCCTGCGCCTGCGTCTGTTCCTCCGGATCAAGAATGCCCTCTTCAAGGTTGACGATCCCCTCGATGAGCAGATCGCCCTTGGATACAGTATCGCCCACCTTAACTGCGGCCTTGCCCTCGATTACCACGATCCTCTCGATCAACCCGTCCTTGGAGGCGACCAGGTCCGCGGGACGGTCGTCCGCGATGACTCCGGGAAGATGTTCCACTATTTCAATTTCAAGCAGGATCCCGTGAAACTGCAACCCGGCCCAGGCGATGCCGCTGTGACGGCGGGGGAACTCTTCCTCCAATTCATGCAGGTTCAACTTCCATTTCCAGACCCCGGGGCGGATACCCAGCTGCTCCGCCAGGGCCAGAATCTCCGCTTTTTCAAAATGCTTGGTCCCGCTGACCCGGACATCCCAGACCACTGAAGTGGCCAGATAAAGGGCGGCAACAAAGAAAATCGCCCCTGCCACCAGGCCCCAGCGGCGGCGCAGCCGGTACTTGATAAAAGGGAGGCCCACCTTGCGGCGAATACGCAGGCGGCAGCGCGTCTTCCGGACCAGGGGATGCAGTGCCCTGAACGAGGTCAGGCTCAGGGAAAGGCGGGCCTCGTTTTTCTGCTTCTGCAGATCCCAGAAACCGATCCCCCGTGCCACCGCGAGGTTAAGCAGCCTCTCGACACCCCGGCCTTGCAGGGAGATCACCACAAACCCGCGAATAAACCTCCACCATCTTATTATAAACACCGGCCTTTCCTCCTATACCGCAGTCTAAGTGTCGTAGGACAGGCCCTCGATCATTCCTTTGATCAAAAGCTCTTCTTCAAGCAGGTTTTTAATCTGCAGCCGCTCTCCCCGGACAACAATTTCGCCGTTCTTGACCGAAAGGCGGACCTGGTTTTCATCGTAGGCGATGACGCCGCGGTGGTTTTCAATGTAAAGCTGCGCGTTACCGACCAGGGTAACGCGGGGAAGATCGAGAAGAATTTCGTGGGGGAGTTCGAAAAGATCGGCGACAACCTCTTTAAAACTCCCTTTCTTTCTGCTCCGTGGCATGCTCCGGCATCTCCTTCTCAAGTAATAATGAGCGGTATTTAAATTTATGCGCCGGGCAAAAGAAATACAACTTTTGAGAGCTGGACAACGATCTGAAACAATTACAATAAAAAGAGATTTCCGCTTAAATACTTTTATAGTATAATGAGAACCGGCATTTTTGCGGGTGCCGGGCGGAAATGGAGCCTGGAAGTCGTAGCCGGAGAGGAGCAGACAAAATGGAAGCGACAGCTATAGAAATATCTCTGACCTGGTTTGACTGGGCCATTATTTTTTTGTACCTGGCGGTAATGATCTGCGTGGGCCTCTTTTTTCGAAAGAAGCAGCAAAGCTTTGAGGACTATTTTCTGGCTTCAAAGGGACTGACCATGCCATTGCTGGCCGGCACCCTCGTCTCCACCTTTTTCGGCCTGGACACCCTCTTCGGCACCTCTGAAATCGGCTTCTTCGAAGGAGTCACCGGCTTTTTTGCTTACGCCATCCCCTATACCGGCCTT
Source organism: uncultured Syntrophomonadaceae bacterium (assembly GCA_964345455.1). GTDB lineage: Bacteria > Bacillota > Dethiobacteria > DTU022 > DTU022 > JAAZIN01. Next base: position 26,723 of record CAYFRE010000013.1, read on the forward strand.
TACCTGCTGATGGCTTACCTCGCTCCCAGATTCCGCGAGCTTGGCTGCAATACTTTTGTCGACCTGATCGGCGGCAGCTACGGCAAATTTGCCCGGACCATCTCCGCTTGCAGCTCTTTCTTTTACGCGATCAATACCATGGAGATAATGGGAATGGGTTTTATCTTCACCCTCCTCTTCAAAATTCCCTTCTGGCTGGGAGTGCTTATCGCCGCAGTGATCGTAGTCCTCTATACCTGTACCGGAGGTCTCTGGGCGGTGGCGGTTACCGACATGTTCCAGTTTACGATCATGGCGATGTCGCTGGGCATCGCTCTGCTGGTCTGCTGGACAGACCTCGGCGGTTACAACGGCATTTACAGCAGCCTGGCCGCCTACCTCGGCGATGACCCCTGGTACTTCTTTTCACCCTCGGGCGGCTATCTCACCGCCGGGGTCATCGCCTCCTACGCCCTCACCTCCCTGACCGTGCTCTGCGAACCGGCCTTCCTGCACCGGATTTTTGCCTCCCGTACGCCGAAAGATGCGCGGCGGGCGCTGCTGATCAGCACCCCCATCTGGACCGCCTATGAATTTGCCTGCTGCATGCTCGGCCTCGCCGCCGCCGCCGCGGTGGGCCTGGGTGTGATCGGGGAGCCCCATGCCAATCAGGCGCTCATGGCGGTGGCGGCGCGCTACCTGCCGCCCGGTCTGGTCGGCCTCTTTCTGGCCGGGGTGATTGCAACGGCCATGTCTACGGCAGATTCCTATTTTCTGGTCTCTTCGGGAAACCTGGTCTACGATCTCTACCGCCCGCTCTTCAAGCCGGACCTTTCCGCGGAGAAGCTGGTGGCCTACACCAGGCAGGCAGTGCTCATTTCCGCCGCCGTGTCGGTGGCCCTCTCCTTCTATTTTGAACGGATCATGGGAGTATGGGTTTTCCAGGCCAGCATCCTGATCAACACCGTCCTGATCCCCCTTTATGCCGCCGTCTTTATGAAGAAATTGCCGAAAACCAGGCTCGGCGGCAGCCTGGCCACGGCGACCGGCTTCTTCGGCACAATCCTCTATTACCTGCTTGTGACCACGGCGGGTCACTTCTCGGAAGAATGGGAGACCATGGTGCTGCAGCTGACCATCGGCGGGCGCACCGTGGAGCTCTGGCAGGAGTACGGCATCTTCTTGATACCGCCCTTTGTCCTGCTGGCTTTTATCATCGGGCAACTCTGCGGAAAAGAGAGATGCCCTGATTTGGCAAAGGAGGCGCTGTAAATGAGTGGATGGGATCTGGGAGTATACACGGCGGCGGCCGTCTTGATCATAGCCCCGCTGAGAATCTTTTATTTATACCTGCGTGAAATGGTCCGGCGGCTGAGAGAAAACGATTGGGGCCAGGCCCCGCCCGCCGGGGGGCGGGGCGTCTAGTGACATGAAATCCCCCCCTGACCCCACTTTTTCAAAGGGGGGAACTGTTAACGGCGCCTCAGGCTGCGCGGCGGGCCCAAAACTTCATGGAAGATAAAGGCTGCCACCAGCTGCTCTTTTTCAGTGAAGATGCGCGCCACATTTATAGGCACGGCCCCTTTTAGAGCTCTGCGCCGGGGCGATATTGCCGGCCGGAGGCCGCTGTCCACTTCCGCTTCAGACAAGTGAGCCGGGCTCTGCGGCAACCCCGCCTTTGCTTTGCCCGGCCGGGCCTCCTCCAGGCCGGACTGACCTCCTGCCGGGCGGCTTCGCATCGTAGATCGGACCCGGCCCGGTGGACGTGAAGATTCTGCTTGAGACTTGGCCCGCTTAATCGCATTGCCCACCAAGTTGATAATGGCGAACAACAGAAACAGATAAAAGATGAGGTCCACATCGCACACACCTTTCCAGGACGTACCGGGACAACGGGGACGTACCTGTTTGTCCCATTTTGATCGCCTTAAGCGAAATATGTGGGACAGGAAGGACCGTCCCCGGTGTTCTTCTGCTTATTTATCTTCAGGAGCTTGACCGGAGCGGCCGATTTTGCCGATGGCATCGCGCATATCCGTATCGGCAACAATGTTTTTCAGGTTGTAGTAATCCATGACCCCGATCTTCCCTTCGCGCAGCGCCTGGGCCATGGCCCTGGGGATCTCCGCTTCCGCCTCGACCACTTTCGCGCGCATCTCCTCCACGGCAGCCTGCATCTCTTGCTCGCGGGCCACGGCCATGGCCCGCCGCTCTTCCGCCTTGGCCTGAGCGATGCGCTTGTCGGCTTCGGCCTGATCGGTCTGCAGCTCGGCCCCGATATTTTTCCCCACGTCAACATCGGCGATATCGATGGAGAGGATCTCAAAAGCGGTCCCCGCATCAAGACCCTTGTTCAAAACCGTCTGCGAAATCATGTCTGGATTTTCCAAAACAGTCTTGTGATTTTCCGCCGAACCGATCATGGTAACGATCCCCTCGCCGACACGGGCGATGATCGTCGCCTCCCCGGCGCCCCCGACCAGCCGATCGATATTTGCCCGCACGGTCACCTTGGCTTTGGCCTTCACTTCAATCCCATCTTTGGCCACCGCCGCCACCACCGGCGTCTCGATCACCTTCGGATTAACGCTCATCTGGACCGCCTGAAGCACGTCGCGACCGGCCAGGTCGATCGCCGCGGCCCTCTCAAATGAAAGGGGGATCTCCGCCCGCTGGGCGGCGATCAGCGCGTTGACCACCCGATCAACATTTCCTCCCGCGAGGAAGTGCCCCTCGAGCTGGTTTACGCCCACATCAACGCCCCCCTTGGTCGCCTTGATCAAGGGGTTGACGATCTTAGCCGGCGTCACCCGCCGCAGCCGCATTCCCACCAGGGAGAAGATCCCCACCCTGACCTGGGCTGCCATTGCTGAAATCCAGAGACCCAGCGGTATAAAACTGAACAAGACGGATAAAAACAGAACGATAAGCCCGAATATAATAATACCCGGAATGAACCAATCTGGTATCATTTTTTAAAACCTCCTTTATATTAGTATAAACATCTTTGTGCCGCGTCATCAGAGATCGCTTTTCCGCACTACCACCCTGGAGCCCTCCACCAGGACCACTTTCACCGGGACACCGGCGGAAATAAATTCTCCCTCGCTGATCACGTCGATCCGTTTCTCGCCGATCCGGGCCGAGCCGGCGGGACGCAAAGGAGTCAGGGTAATCCCCTCGAGTCCGTACAGGTCCCCATAGTCGGCGGTGGCAACAAAACCGAGCTCTGAGCGGGCCTCGTCGGCCAGAAAAATACGGCGCAAAATACCCCGACGCTCGAAAAAGCGGTAGGCCAGGAAGGCAAAGAGAGCCGAGAGCACCAGGGCTGCGGCCAGCATGAGCAGCCCGGTCTCGATCGTTTCGGCGGCCAGGACAATGGAGGCAATCACTGAAAGGATCCCGCTAATTCCGAAAATACCGAAGCCGGGGATGACCAACTCTATAACCATCAGCACCAGCCCCAGGCCGAAAAGAAGCAGGACCCAGTAGTGGGCCAGGCCGGCGGCATAATGCCCTCCGAAATAGAGAGTGAAAGCAAGTATACTGAGCAAGCCGAAAACGCCGAAGCCGGCTGTAAACAACTCCACCACCAGACAGGTAATTCCGGCAATCAGCAGGAGCGTGGCCACAACCGGGTGAGTGGTCCAGCCGACCAGCCGGTCCAGCAGGCGGGGGCTGTAATGAATCATCTCCGACCGCGAAAACCCGAGCCGGTCGAGAAGGGCGGAGC
>CAYFRE010000014.1:0-7233 GCA_964345455.1 uncultured Syntrophomonadaceae bacterium
AATACCGAGGCCAGGATGCCGATAGAAGAGACCAGCAGCGGCAGCAGCACTCCGGCAAAACCATACTCCGAAACCATACCCACGGTCATGGCGGCGATCATCGCCCCGACGTAGGATTCAAAAAGATCCGCCCCCATCCCGGCCACGTCGCCAACATTGTCGCCTACATTGTCGGCGATAACCCCGGCGTTGCGGGGATCATCCTCCGGAATACCCGCTTCGACCTTCCCCACCAGGTCGGCTCCCACATCGGCCGCCTTGGTATAGATACCTCCGCCGACCCGGGCAAAGAGAGCGATGGAGCTGGCCCCGAGAGCATAACCGTTTACAATTGAAGGATCGCGGATCCAGAGATAGAGAACTCCCAATCCAAACAGCCCCAGCCCTGCAACCATCATTCCCATGATCGTGCCGCTGGAGAAGGCAATAGTCAGGGCGGGGCCAATCCCCGAGCGGGCGGCATGGGCGGTGCGCACGTTGGCGCGTGTGGCCACGTTCATACCCACATAGCCTGCCATCGCCGAGAGAAGGGCTCCGATAACAAAGCAGACCGCCGTCAGGTAATTAATGGAGATTCCGAGAACTGCGGCCAGTACGCCTACAAATATGACCAGGTAGGTGTATTCACGCCGCAGAAAAGCCATCGCCCCCTCTTGAATGGCCCTGGCTATCTCCTTCATTTTCTCGCTGCCGGATTCGGCCCGGTTCACCTTGAACCAGAGTATCAAGGCAAAAAGAAGGCCAATCAGGGCAACAACCGGCACCCAATACAGAAAATTCTCCATCTTGAAAAATCCCCCTTCATATGTACCAATAATAGAGCAGAATTCTGCTTACAGGCTATTCTATTTACCTATCAGCAGGAGAAATTCCTGCTTCGCGATAAAAATTTAGCCTATAAATCACCGCGGGTGCCGGACCAGGAACAATCAACTGACCGGGTAAGATCCGGTAAAACATGCCCTGCAAAGTCCTTCTTCGGGAAGCCCCACCGCCTCCACAGTCCCCTCGAGACTAAGGTAGCCTAAAGAATCGGCGCCGATCTCTCGAGCAATGGACGCGGTTTCGCGACGGTAAGCGATCAGTTCATTCGACGCCGGCATATCGATACCATAGAGGCAAGCATCGACCACCGGTGGCGAGCTGATGCGCAGGTGCACCTCCCGCGCACCCGCCCGGCGCATCAGGCGGACCAACTTCACGCTGGTGGTGCCCCGGACAATGGAATCGTCAATGATAACCACCCGCCTGCCCCGAACAATCTTCTCCACCGCGTTGAGCTTCAGGTCAACCCCCTCTTCGCGCATCCTCTGCGTGGGACGCAGAAAGGTGCGGCCGATATAGCGGTTTTTCACCAGCGCCATCTCGTAGGGGAGCCCGGCCTGCTCGGCGTAGCCTGAAGCCGCGGCGATACTCGAATCGGGTACCCCGGTTACCATATCGGCATCCGCGGGATGCTCCCGGGCCAGGCGCCGTCCCAGCTCGCGGCGGGCCAGGTGGACGTTTTTTCCCTGCAGGTTGCTGTCGGGCCGGGCAAAATAGATAAATTCAAAGATGCAGAGAGATGCTGCTTCCGCGGGCATCATCCGGTAAGATTTCAGCCCCTTTTCATCGAGCACCACCGCTTCTCCCGGGGCCACCTCGCGGATGAATCTCGCCCCTATGGTGTCGAAAGCGCAGGTCTCGGAAGCCAGGTAATATCCCCTTTCTCCCAGACGCCCCAGGGAGAGCGGCCGGAAACCGTGCCGATCACGCAGGCCGATGATCTTCTTCCCGTCGCTGATAATGAAAGCAAAAGCCCCCTCCAAGCGCGGAGCCACCGCCGCCACGGCCTCCTCCAGGCAAGGGTTATTCTGCCTGGCCACCAGGTGGCCCAGCAGTTCGCTGTCGGTCTCCGTCTGGAAGATGGCTCCCTGCCCGGCAAGCTCCTCCCGCAGGAGGGCTTCGTTGACCAGGCGGCCGTTGTGAGCGATGGCCAGCTCGCCGTGACGGTAGCGCAAAAGCAGGGGCTGACTGTTCTCGGGGCCGCGCCCTTCCCTGTCGTAGGCGTAACGCACATGGCCCAAGGCCATCGAGCCCCCCCGCCCTTTCAGCTCCCCGGTATCGGGGAAAACCTCGGAGACAAGACCGGGGCCCCTTTTTAACCAGATCTTGTCCCCGGTCCCGGACCCGACGGCGATCCCCGCACTCTCCTGGCCGCGGTGCTGCAGCGCATAGAGAGCGAAGCAGGTTAGGTAAGCCAGCGGTTGGTCCGCCGCCCAGCCGCCGCAGACCCCGCAGGCCTCCCTTATTCTTCCGGACACGGGATCGCCTCCCTGTAAACTTTCTGCAGCTGCGCCAGCGGCAGGTCGATCCAGGAGTGCTCTCCCGAAGCAATGCGCAATCTTCCTCCGCCGGTCCGGCCCAGCTTGACTGCCGGGACCGCCGCCTCCCGGGCCATCGCCTCGAGACGCGCTCCGTCGCCCGGTTTCACCGATACCGCCACCCGTGACGGCCCCTCACCAAAAAGCGCCATCTCGGGCCGCACGCCGGCCTGTAGTGTCACATTCACGCCGCGCCCTCCCCGAAGGGAGCTTTCCGCCAGGGCCACGGCCAGCCCCCCGCCTGTAATGGCGTTTGCGCAGCCGGGCAGCCCCTCCCGGATCAGCCGGCGGAGCAACACCTGCAGCCGCCTCTCCAGCTCAAGGTCAATCTGCGGCAGCGCCCCGGTCGCCCGGCCGTGGCAGGTCTTCAGGAACTGGCTGCCGCCGAGGGAGACCGCGCTTGCGCCGAGCAGGTAGACCAGATCATCGTCCCGGCTGAACCCCTGGCCGCAGCGCTTCGCAGCATCTTCCAGCAGCCCCACCGCCCCTATGACCGGCGTCGGGTAGATCGCCTCGCCGCCCACTTCGTTGTAAAAGCTGACATTGCCGCCGACTACTGGAAGGTCAAGGGCGCGGCAGGCGGCGGCGATTCCCTCAACCGCCTGCTTGAACTGCCAGAAGACCTCCGGCTTCTCCGGATTCCCGAAGTTCAGGCCGTCGGTAATCCCCAGCGGCTCCGCCCCGGCGCAGGCCAGGATGCGTGCCGCCTCGCAGACGGCAAAGATCGCCCCCCGGTAAGGATCGAGGTATACCAGGCGCCCGTTTCCGGCCAACGCCATGGCCAGGGCCCGCCCATGCGACAGCTGCAGCAGCGGCGCGGCGCCCCCGCCGGACCCGCCGAGAAGATCGCCCTCAACTCCATCCGGGCAAGGCGCCTTTCCCCTGCAATCCAGGGGCCACGCCTTTCCAGCCACGTCGGGCGAGCCGAGCACTTCCAGAAAAGCCCGGTTGAAATCTTCTACCGGCGGCAGGCCCAGGGGATCGAAAGCAGCCAGCTTGCGGCAGTATTCCGGCTCGCGGGAGGCAGGTTCATAAACCGGCGCGCCGTCGACCACGCTTTTCGCCGGCACGCGGGCCACCGTCTCCCCGTGATGCTTCACCGTAACCATCCCGTCGCCGTTGACCCGGCCGATTGCCGTGCAGGAAAGCCCCCGCTTTTGGAAAGCCGCGGCGGCCTCCTGCTGCCGCTCCGGCGTCACGATCAAGAACATCCGCTCCTGAGATTCCGAGGTGAGAATCTCATGGGCGGTCATCCCCTCTTCGCGCAGCGGCACCAGTTCCAGCTCCAGCTCGATCCCGCTGCCGCCCCTGGCCGCCGTCTCGGTGGCTGCGCAGGTCAGCCCGGCTCCGCCGAGGTCCTGCACCCCCAAGGCCAGATCTTTTTCAATCACCTCCAGGGTCGCTTCAAGCAGCGCCTTCCCCGTGGCGGCATCACCTACTTGCACCGGCGGGCGCTCCTCCTCTTCGATCTCCGCGGTAAGCTCCACCGAGGCAAAGGTGACGCCGTGGATCCCGTCGCGTCCTGTCCGCGCCCCGGCCAGCAGGACCAGGTTCCCCTCTCCGCAAGCCCGCCCCCGCATCAACCGTTCAGCCGGCATCAGCCCCACGCACATGGCGTTGACCAGGGGATTTCCCCGGTAGCACTCTTCAAAGTAAAGCTCACCGGAGAGAACCGGAATGTCCGTCCCTGCGGCGTACCAGGATATACCGGCGGCTGCCCGTTCAAAAAGATAGCGGCTGCGCCGGTCCTCAAGCGGTCCGAAGCGCAGCGAGCCGAGCAGGGCCGCCGGGCGCGCTCCCATGGCCACGATGTCGCGGATGATCCCCCCGGCTCCCGTGGCCGCACCCTGGAAAGGCTCCACTGCGGTAGGATGATTGTGGCTCTCGATCTTGAATGCCGCCGCCAGGCCGCCCCCCAGGTCCACCACTCCGGCGTTCTCCCCCGGCCCCTGAAGCACACGAGAGCCGCCGGTAGGCAGCAGGCGCAGCGCCGCCCGGGAATGCTTGTAGCTGCAGTGCTCCGACCACATCACGCTGTAGATATTCAGCTCCACCAGGTTCGGTTCGCGCCCCAGATCCGTCCTGATGCGCTCATATTCATCTTCAGTCAGCCCCAGCTGCCGCCAGGGCTGTTCGGCTTCCGCCTGCATTGTCTTTCCCCCCTGGGGTCGCCAGTAACACTGCCGGCCAAATTTTGATCAAATCCCCCCGGCCCCCTTCTGGATTAAGGTCCGCGGCAGACCTTAATCCAGGGGTCTGTCCCCACCGGGATGGGGAACCTGACCAGTAGCCTTGTACCGGTGAAAGCCGTCCTGACGCAAGCATTCGTCTTTCTCCTCTACCAGCGCCGCCATCTCCTGGCGGTAGCGGGCCAGCTTCTCCTGCATTTCCCGGTTCTCCAGGGCCAGAATCTGCACCGCCAGCAGGCCGGCATTGAAGGCGCCGTTTACCGCCACCGTGGCCACCGGCACGCCCCGGGGCATCTGGACAATGGCCAGAAGAGAATCGAGACCCCCCAGGTGAGGTGTGGCCACAGGCACCCCGATCACCGGCAGCGCGGTCATCGAGGCGATCACCCCGGGCAGGTGGGCGGCGCCGCCGGCTCCGGCAATAATCACCTTAAGGCCGGCCCCTGCGGCCCCCCGGGCATAGCGGGCTACCTTCTCGGGATGGCGGTGCGCGCTGGCAATGACCGCTTCATATACAATGCCGAACCGGTCCAGCGCATCTCCCGCTGCGGCCATCACCGGCAGGTCCGAATCGCTGCCCATGACAATACCGACTTCCGGTCGCGCAGACATATGATCACACCCTTCTTTTGGCTTCATCCTCGACCCTTGTGGGAGAGGGTTAGGGAGAGGGCTCTCTTAGCGAGTCCCTGTTTGAAAGCCCCACCCCCTCTCCGGCCTCCCCCCTCCAGGTGGAGTGAGAATCTCAAGACCAGTTTTAACCCGGATAGAAGAAGTGGATCAGGGCCACCACGGCCAGGAGATAAACCAGCCAGTGCACCTCTTTCCATTTTCCGGCAACCAGCTTCACCACCGGATAGGCGATAAAACCGAAGGCGATCCCGTCGGCAATGCTGTAAGCCAGCGGCATGAAAATGATCGTCAAGAAAGCCGGCAGGGCCTCGGTGAAGTCGTCAAAATCGATTTTCATCACCCCGCCGACCATGCGCCCGCCGCCGATGCCCAGCGCCGGGGCCGGCGCCTCTGATGGGATCAGTCCGGCCAGCGGCGCCAGGAAGAGGCTGAGGAAAAAGAATAGCCCGGTGACGACCGAGGTTAGCCCGGTGCGGCCCCCTTCGGAAACCCCGGCGGTACTCTCCACGTAAGTAGTCACCGTGCTGGTACCGAGCAGGGCCCCGCCCATGGTTCCGACAGCATCGGCGAGCATGGCCCGGTTGACGCGGGGCAACCGGCCCTTCTCATCGAGGAAGCCGGCCCGGGCCCCCGTTCCCAGCAGGGTCCCCATGGTATCGAAAACATCGACAAAGAGAAAAGAGAAAATCATGAAGAGGGGGATGGAGAATACCGCTTTCAGATCCAGCTTTAAGGCAATCGGGGCCAGCGGGGCCGGCATGCCAAAAATGTCTCCGAGCCCGGTGGGCAACTCCTTGATCCCCATGAAGAAGCTCACCACCGTGGTCAGCAGGATCCCGATCAGGATCGCCCCCCGCACCCTGCGGGCCATGAGCACGGAGATGATCAGGATACCGATCAGCGTCAGCAGCGGGCCGGGCTGTGTAAGATCGCCCAGACTTACCTGTGTGGATTCATTGGGGACAATGATCCCCCCGCTCTGCAGCCCGATATAGGCGATAAAGAGGCCGATCCCCGCGGCCACGGCCCGCTTCAGCGTTGTCGGCACGGCGGCGTCAACATACTCGATCGCCCGGGTCAGGGCCAGAATGGTAAAGACTATCCCTGAAATAAACACCGCCCCAAGGGCCGCCTGCCAGCCGTACTCGGAGGCGACATTAAAAGCAAAGAAGGCATTAAGCCCCATCCCGCTGGCCAGAGCGAATGGATAGTTGGTCAGCAAGCCCATCAGGATGGTGGTCAGACCGGCGGCGATGATCGTCGCTGTCATCACCGCTCCCTTGTCCATCCCCGTGGTGGAAAGGATATCGGGATTGACAAAGATAATATAGGCCATGGTCATAAAGGTAGTAATCCCGGCAATGATTTCCGTGCGTATATTTGTATTGTTCTCTTTGAGCTTGAAAAACTTTTTCACCTTGATACCTCCTTAAATGGTTCTGCTCTAGATTGCCAAAACAACCGCAGCTTTACTCTTTCTTAAGGGATCACCCCCCAGTTTAAAAGCCCGGACAAGTAGGCTGCGAGCGAAACCTACCCGCCTGGGCTTTTATCCCTCCGGTGTAGCGCAAAGAGACTGCTGCCTCCTTCAACGCCTGTACCACTCGGACCAGCCTGGGCAGGCGAAGCAACTGCGGCCTCCCCGCTCCAGCGGAACCCTAGGTACACTTTCCCTCGTAATGCAAATTATCAGCATCGAGAGTTACTATATTTTCTTCTTTATAATATTTGTTTCGCCATGATCGTAGAAATTCCTTTCAGGTTTGTAGATTTTCTTCCAGGATCGCGCAGTTATTGTGGGGTGATGTTGCCGGGGCGAGGTAGGCCTGCAGGAAGCTGGAAATCAGATGATAGAGGCAAGAACCAACCCGTTACAGAAGAAAAATGCCCTCCAGCCGTAAGGGGCTGTCCCAAAAGTCAGTATGGATGCATTGGGGAAGCAGAAGGAAATCTATACCAGCCGTATGGGCGAGGCATGCCTCGCCCGCGGTTATACGGTTTGGGGTGCCCATGGGCAGCCCCTACAGGTTATTTTCAAGCCGTAGGGG
>CAYFRE010000014.1:7333-11138 GCA_964345455.1 uncultured Syntrophomonadaceae bacterium
TACGGTTTGGGGTGCCCATGGGCAGCCCCTACAGGTTATTTTCAAGCCGTAGGGGCGAGGCATGCCTCGCCCGGGTTTACGTCTGCCCGGACATGTCTTAAAATATGTTTAAAGAAACCTCGGGAGGCGATAATATGGATTCAATCATGGAAATTGTTGCCGGGATGATGGCGCTGGCCGCCCGCACCGCCCCGAAAGCAGTTGGCGCGGACTTTATCGAGATCAAGATATTGACCGGCGAAGAGATCGAAAACCTGGCCGGCGAAATGATCAGGTACGGCCAGGAAAAAGGCAAGCGCAATTATGACCGCGACGGAGATAACGTGCGCCGTTCCGGCGCCGTCCTGCTGCTCTCCCTCTCCGGTTCCGAGCCCCTGGGGCTGAATTGCGGTGCCTGCGGCTTCAATTCGTGCCGCGAGATGAAGGACAACCTTGGCGAAGGCCTGGAATTTGCCGGTCCGGTGTGCAGCTGGCGCATTCTCGATCTGGGCATCGCCCTGGGATCGGCGGTAAAGACGGCTTCTCTCTTCAACGCGGACAACCGGGTCATGTTACGCATCGGCGTGGCCGCCCGGAAACTGGGACTTATCGAGGGGGAGATAGTCATCGGTGTCCCCATCTCCGCCACCGGAAAGAGCATCTACTTCGATCGTCAATAGCCCGTCTCCTGCTGAAAGACACCCCCACCCCAACCCTCCCCCCTGAAGGGGGAGGGAGTATCTTTATTGCCGCCTGTCTCCCTTTAGTACCGTTTATCTTTTTCATCGGGCTCCTGGTATTCCCTCTCCCCTCGGGGGAAAGGGACAGGGAGAGGGGGAATACCGCATTGTTATTTAAGCTTTTCTTTGGCCAGCGCCCGTCCGATCAGCAGGCGCTGGATCTGGGCCGTCCCCTCGTAAATCTGGAACACCTTCGCGTCACGCATCAGCTTCTCCGCCGGATAATCCTTGACATAACCGTATCCGCCGAAGATCTGGGCGGCGTCCGTGGTCACGCGCATGACCATATCGCCGCAGAAAACCTTGGCCATGGCCGCCTCCCTGGAGTTCTCGAGCCCCTGCTCCCCCTTCCAGGCGGCCTGCCAGGCAAGCAGCCTGCCTGCCGTGATATCCCTGGCCATGTCCGCGAGCATGAACATGACCGCCTGGTGCATGAAAATAGGCATCCCGAACTGCTCCCGCTCCAGGGCATACTGCAGCGCATGGTCCATCGCGCTTCGGGCCACGCCCACCGCAGAGGCGGCCACCCCGGGGCGTGAGTGGTTGAAGGTCTGCATGATGATCCGGAAACCATCTCCCTCCTCCCCGATCCGTCCGGCCGCGGGGACCACCACTTCGTCGAAAACAACATCGGTGGTATCGCCGGCGCGCTGTCCCATTTTTTCCTCTTTCTTTCCCACTGAAACCCCCTCCGCCTCGCGGGGGACGATAAATGCGTTAATGCCGCGATGCCCCTTTGACCGGTCCACCGTGGCAAAGACAATGTAGTAGTCGGCCACCCCGCCGTTGGTGATAAAGCATTTGCTGCCGCTGATGACATAGTCCCCGTTGAGGCGGCGCGCCGTGGTGGTCAGCGCCGCAACGTCGGAGCCCGCCTCCGGTTCAGTCACACAGAGAGCCATCAGCTTCTCTTCGCGGCAGGCCGAACCGAGATATTTTTCTTTCTGGGCATCGCTGCCGTGGTTGATCAGCGGGATCGCCGCCAGGCTGTTGATGGCAATGCAGGCCGATATCCCGGCGCACCCTGCGGAGAGTTCCTCGGCGATCAGCAGCTGGTCCAGAGCCCCGAGACCGCCACCGCCGTATTCCTCCGGGACCGGGCCGTATACCAGGCCGGCCTGGAAAGCCTTCTTTACGATTCCACGCGGATATTCTCCGCTGCGGTCGTACCGAGCCGCTGCCGGGACTATCTCCGCCTCCGTAAAATCACGGGCCATCTTCCGAATGGCCGCCTGCTCTGGCGTCAACGAGAAATCAATCATGGTTACCTCCTGTAAACGTAAATGGGAAGGGCCTCGCCTCAAGACCTCTTCCCAATTATAACGCAAACAAGAGACAGATGTCTGCCAATTTTTAATTTTCTATCCTGCTTATCCGGGAGCTCCGTCATGACCGGCCGCCGTTTAGCGCCAAAAAGATTGGCAGGGAGCAGAACCGCTCCCTGCCAATCATCACTGGCAGCTTGCTTTTCCAGTTATCCCAAAAGCGCTTTCAACTACATCATCGGCATGTCGGGGCCGGGCATTGGCGGCCCATCTTTTTTCTCGGGCAGGTCGGTAACGATGCCTTCGGTGGTCAGAAGCATCCCCGCGATACTGGCGGCGTTCTGGATCGCCGAGCGGGCAACCTTGGTCGGGTCGACGATACCCGAGCCGATCATATTCTCATAGTCGTTGGTAACGGCGTTATAACCGTAACCCATTTCCATGCCTTTTACTTTTTCGACGACAACGGAACCTTCCGCGCCGGCGTTTTCAGCAATGATCCGCAGCGGCTCTTCCAGGGCCCGCTTGACGATGGTCATACCGGTCAGCTCGTCACCGCAAAGCTCTTGCTCCAGCTTTTCCAGTGCGCCGGTGACATTGAGGTAGACGACTCCGCCGCCGGAGACAATCCCTTCTTCGACCGCTGCCCGGGTTGCCGAGAGGGCGTCTTCAATGCGCAGTTTTCTTTCTTTCATCTCGGTTTCGGTAGCCGCGCCGACCTCGATCACCGCCACGCCGCCGGAGAGCTTCGCCAGCCGTTCCTGCAGCTTCTCCCGGTCAAAATCAGAGGTGGTGTCTTCAATCTGGACGCGAATCTGGGCGATCCGCTTCTTGATATCATCGGCCTTGCCGGCGCCGTCAACGATTACGGTCTCTTCCTTGCTGATGCGGACCTGGCGGGCCCGGCCGAGCAAATCGATATTGACATTCTTGAATTCAATACCGATATCTTCCGAGATAACCTGGCCGCCGGTAAGAACGGCGATATCCTCGAGCATGGCCTTGCGGCGGTCGCCGAATCCGGGCGCCTTCACCGCGACGCAGGTAAAGGTGCCGCGTAGCTTGTTCACCACTAGGGTGGCCAGTGCTTCGCCTTCCACATCCTCGGCCACGAGCAGCAGCTGCTTCCCTCTCTGGACAATCTTCTCCAGCAATGGGAGCAGGTCGTGGATATTGCTCAGCTTGCGGTCGGTCAGCAAGATGAAGGGGTCTTCGAGAACCGCTTCCATCTTTTCAGTATCGGTAACCATGTATGGAGAGATGTAACCGCGGTCAAACTGCATTCCTTCGACCACTTTCAGATCGGTGGTAAATCCTTTTGATTCTTCAACGGTGATCACGCCGTCCTTGCCGACCTTCTCCATGGCTTCGGCAATCAGCCGGCCGATCTCTTCGTCATCGGCGGAGATGGAGGCCACCTGGGCGATATCCTCCTTGGTCTCCACAGGCTTGCTCAGATTCTCGAGCTCGTCCACGCCCGCCTTGACCGCCCTGTCAATACCCCGCTTGAGAAACATGGGGTTTGCTCCGGCGGCAACATTCTTCAGCCCCTCGCGGATGATAGCCTGGGCCAGCAGGGTCGCGGTGGTGGTGCCGTCCCCGGCGACATCCTGTGTTTTGGTGGCCACTTCCCTGACCAGCTGGGCACCCATGTTCTCAAAGGGATCTTCCAGCTCGATATCGCGGGCGATGGTCACCCCGTCATTGGTAATCTGCGGTGAACCGAATTTCTTGTCCAGAACCACGTTGCGCCCCTTCGGGCCGAGAGTCACGGTAACGGTGTTAGCAAGATTGTTCACACCCCGCTCCAGCGCCCGGCGG
>CAYFRE010000014.1:11148-29370 GCA_964345455.1 uncultured Syntrophomonadaceae bacterium
AACCGATCGTATATCCAATATCTTTATGCAGAATCTGCTTTGGCATTATAGATTAACCTCCTTTGCTTTGCTTCTCATACTTGGTTGCTCAACGGAGCAGCTTACTGGACCAGGGCCAATACGTCATCCTGCCTCAGGATCAGGTACTCTTCACCCTTGATCTTTACTTCTGTTCCGGCATAGCGGGAGAAAATGATCTTGTCCCCAACTTTGAGATCCATCTCCAGCCTGGTTCCGTTTTCCAGGACCTTACCCGGGCCTACAGCCATTACTTCTCCTTCTTGCGGCTTCTCCTTCGCCTTGTCCGGTAAAACGATCCCGCTGGCGGTCTTCTCTTCAGCCTCCAGGACTTTGACCACAAGGCGGTCACTTAGGGGTTTGAGGTTCATCCTGTCTGCCTCCTTTAAATTGTAATTGATTTTGGTATTAGCAGCACTCGTCGAAGGTGAGTGCTAACAAGCCCTATAAAAAATATACCAGAATCAGCAATTGATGCAACCCTGACAGATGCCGTTATTTTAGTCAATAAACGGCTTCAATATGAGTTTCTGCTATATATCTTAAAAGATCTGTCTATTCCGCCACATCTCTCCTTTTCTCTTCGCAGACTGCGCTAATTAGTATTAGCCATCAGAAATTCAATTATGCAACGGCGTGTAACAGGCACCCCCACCCCGGGCGCTGTCTCAAAACCCGCGGCCTAGAACAAGCCCAGCTGGCAGCCGTAAATCTTTATCTTCAGCTCATCGCAAAGACGGCCCACATCGGCCGGCAGGCAATCAAACTCCGCCGCAATGGCAAAAGCTTTCTTGCAGGGCAATTTCTTCTCCACGGCCATTTCCAGGATCCGCTTCGCAAGCTTCTCTTTCATTTTCTCTTCCATGGTTTTCCTCTGCTCCTTTCTATTTTTAATAACAATAAAATACTATCGTTTTGGCGTTGCCTGCAGTGAGGCGGTACGGGTTCCCGGCATGGTTTGTCCCGTCTGGCCTCCGACTTTCGACCTCCGACCTCCAACCTACAGGTATACGATCTCCCCGCACACACCGGCGCCGGGCTCAACCTGCAGAATACCGTAAGAAGGCCGCCCCGCCCACCGCGGGTCCACACAGGAGCCGGGATTGAACATCAACGTATCGTCCGAGTATGCGCAATGCGGCTGGTGACTGTGCCCGAAAACAATTACCTGCGGCCGGAACTTCCTGAAGGCCTCTTCAGCCCGCTGCCGGGTCGTCCTGCGCATCCCGTCGCCGTGGATCAGCCCGATCGCCAGGCCGCCTGCCTGAAGCAGCTTTTTGCGTTTTAACCGCCCATGCAGGTGCGGCGGATCCATATTGCCGGCCACCGCCTCCACCGGCGCCAGTGTCTGCAGTTGAAGAAGAACACTCTCATCAACCAGGTCGCCGGCATGCAGGATCAGGTCCATCCCTTCCAGCCCTCTCAGGAGCTCCGATGGCAGGCAGCGGGCGCGCCGCGGCACGTGTGTGTCCGAGACCACCCCGATCCGCTTCACTCCCCCTTCAAGTTTCACCATGACAACAGGTTGTTCATCTACGGTATTATTTTCGGGCATTTCATCCGCCTCCCGGTCTTGCGTGCATTCCCTTGGCCATCAACCGGATTGATTACCGGTTGCACAATTATCATGCCATATTTTTATCAAAAAGAGGAAACGCGGTCAACAGGGCGAACTTAAGAATGTTGAGCCAATAATATATTCAATTTTAGAAAGAGGTTTTGTAACCCCTTGCTGCTTAATTTCTTGAAAGGAATGGCCATCGGCATTGCCTTCATCCTGCCCGGGATAAGCGCCGGAACGGTGATCCTGATTCTCGGCTTCTACAAGCAGTTCATCGACGACCTCGCCGTTTTCCGCCTGCGGCCCTACCTGCCCCATCTCTGCGGCGGCGCTGTCGCCGCCCTGGCCGGAGTGAGAATTATCGGCTACCTCCTGGAAAACTGCAAAGACCTTCTACTGGCCTTTCTCCTGGGGATGCTCGTCGCCTCCCTCCGCGTGATCCTGTTCCGGGAAGGGAAAATGGTCAGGCTGCGCCCCGGAACAGTTTTGATCGGGATAGCGAGTTTTCTGCTGGTCTGGTTTACCTTCAGCAACCCCGCCCCGGGCTGGACCCCTCTGCCGGCCGTCTCTCTCTACCACTTCTTAGCCGGCGGCGCCGTCGCCGGGGCCACGCTGATCCTGCCGGGCATATCCGGCAGTTCGGCCCTGGTGATCATGAATCTTTATGACGACGTCATCTTTGCCGTGAACAACTGGGAATGGTTGAAGCTGGCCGTCCTCGGCGCCGGGGGGCTTCTCGGCATCTTCGTGCTGGCCCGCCTTCTCGCGGCTCTCTACCGGCGCTATCAAGACGCCGTCTCCCTGGCGCTGGCGGGCCTGGTCCTCGGCTCCGTCCGCTCCCTGCTGCCCTCATCATTCAGCGCCCCTGTCGCCGCTGCCGCCGTCGCCGGAGCCGTGATCGTGCTTGCTTTGACCTCTCCCCGCCCCCGCAAACCGGATCAAAAAATTATTTCCGGCTAACGCCTAGCGATCCCCCTGTAAGATTGCTTCCGAAAGATTCTCCAGGTGGCAGGTCTCGTTGAGCATGTTCAGAACAAAACAGCCGTCTTTCCGGGTGAGGATATTGATCGCGCAGGGTGATTGCGCGATCATCCAGAACTTGCTTTCGTCCAGCCCCAGGGCTGAGAGAATCAGCAGCTTCAAGACCACGCGGTGACTGACAACTGCCAGCGTTTCACCTTCAAATTCCCGGGTAAGCTCCAGCAACCGCGACCAGGAGCGCCCTCTCACAGCGGCCAGGGTTTCGCCTCCGGGAGCCTTCCACAGGTGCGGCGCCTCCATCCATTTCCGGAACTCTTCGGGATACTCCCGGGCCACTTCGGCAACGGGACGCCCTTCCCACAGGCCGAAGGAGGGATCGTTGAACGCTTCCTCTTTCATCGCGGTCAGGCCCCTGGCTTCCGCTATCGTCGAGGCGGTAACATAGGCCCGCGACAGGGGGCTGCTGTAAACCGCTTTCAGGGGCGCTTCCTGAAGCGCTGCGGCCGTCTTGCGCGCCTGCATTAAGCCGGTCTTGTTAAGAGGCACATCGATATGTCCGCGAAAAATTAGCTCCTTGTTCCAGTCCGTCTCGCCATGCCTGACAAGGATGATTGTTGTTGTTCCCATAACTTTATTTCCTCCCAGTCCGCCGCTTTTCATCGTCTGCACATTGAAGTCGGACCAGCGCCGCTTCTATAATTTACATCTGTTAAAAGTATACTACCCGGCAAAGAGCTTGACAAACATAAAAGATCCTGCATTGATTGTAAATGCTGCCGGCTGAAGAGCACTGCTGTTCCGGGCAACGTATTTCTCCCGGACCGGAACAGCCCTGCCCAAAAAAAGCAATCTTGTAGCCCGGAAACCGCTGTTATGTTATGATAAATCAAGAAGGGTTTCTGTTATAAATTCAAGCAAACTTTTAAGGAGACTATCTTGCACACTGTTCTTTCTGTTTTTGGAACCCGCCCTGAAGCCATCAAAATGGCGCCGCTGGTCCGGATCCTGAAAGAGACTCCCGGGATCAGGACGCTTACCGCGGTAACGGCCCAGCACCGCGAGATGCTGGACCAGGTGCTGGCGCTGTTTGAAATCAAGCCGGAATACGATCTCGACCTGATGAGCCCCCGGCAAACCCTTACCGAGATCACCTGCCGTTCGCTGACCGGGCTGGAGCAGATCCTCTGCCGGGTCAAGCCGGACCTGGTCCTGGTGCACGGCGACACCACCACCACCTTCGCGGCGGCCCTGGCTGCTTTTTACCGGGGCTCCCCGGTCGGCCACGTTGAGGCCGGGCTGCGCACATTTAACAAGAGAAGCCCCTTCCCCGAAGAGCTGAACCGCCGCCTTACCGGATCCCTGGCCGACCTGCACTTCGCCCCGACCGGGCGGGCCCGGGAAAACCTGCTGCGCGAAGGGGTCCCGGCAGAAACGATCTATGTCACCGGCAACACGGTCATCGATGCCCTGCAGACCACGGTGCGACCTGATTTTACCTTCCCGGAGCCCCTCCTCAACCGGTTCGACTTCAGCCGCCCGGTGCTGCTTGCCGAAGTGCACCGCCGCGAAAGCTGGGGCGAGCCGCTGGAGGCGATCTGCCGCGCCTTCAGGCGCCTGGTCGATGATCTGCAGGTGCCGCTGATCTTTCCGGTCCACCGTAACCCGGTGGTCCGGGAAACGGTGGAGCGGCTGCTCGGCCATCACGGCAGCATCCATCTTCTGGAGCCGCTGGACACGGCCTCATTTCACAACCTGATGCAGCGCTGCCACCTTGTCCTGACCGATTCCGGAGGCATCCAGGAAGAGGCCCCCTCCCTGGGGCGCCCGGTCCTGGTGCTGCGCGATATAACCGAGCGGCCCGAAGCGGTGGAGGCCGGCACGGTCAAGATCGTGGGCACAGCCGAAGAGGCGGTCTACCACGCCGCCAGGCACCTCTTGGAGAACCCGGGGGCTTACGAAGCCATGGCCAGGGCAATCAACCCCTACGGAGACGGCCGCGCAGCCCCGCGGATTCAGGAAGCCATCCTCCATCATTTCGGCCTGCGCCGGGAACGGCCGGCCGATTTTACCCCGGGAAATTAGCCAGGAATTAGAACCCGGATTTCGATTGACCTCAAATTCAGGATTCCTGCCTAATTTCGGCAACAAGGGTATATACAAGCTGCTCCAGAAATTTTCTGTAATCCTGAGATGAAACATGCGAAATTGTTGCACCGGGCAGCAAGGCGGCCCGGTGCCTCTCGAGGGCGATGGCGCCGTCGCGCAGTCGCTTCCGGACAGTCTTCAAGGTGTAATGACAGGGGATCCGGTGATCCCCCGGAAGGACAATTAGCGAACGAACATTCACTTGATCCTTCGCCTCCAGCAGCTCCACCACCGCGGACGGATTCAGGTAGCTGTGGCAGCCGTCATTCTTCCCCACCGCTCTCCTTGTCTTCAGCGGCACCAGGACCAGTGAAGGCGAGAGCGGCAGCGGCAGCCCCTGGCAGTAATGCAGGTAGTCGACCTGGTTCCGGCGGGCCGCCTCCAGGTCGACGCTGAAGAGCCGCGCCAGGCGGCGCAGGTTCCACTTCACGGTGCGGTGATCTTCGAAGATTTCCCCGCCGTCAGTAAAGACCAGGGTGGCGTTACCCCCGTCATGATTGTAATAGGGGACGAGGGCGGCCAGGCATTCTTTCCAGCGCTCCATGGGATCACCCCGTTTACCGGTATTGGATTCCGGCCCGGTGATGCAAATAAACGCCCGGTAGAGCTTTCCGGACGGGCCGTCTATCTTTATTGACGCGCTACCGGCGCTCCGCACTGCAAGAGGATGAAGCATGACTCTCGTGCTGGATGTCATAAACCAGCAGTCAGAGGATATTAACGCCAGACCGGGAAATGGGACAACAAGGAACGTCCCTGATGTCCCATCTTTGTCCTGTCATGACATTTCTTCTATTATTTGCTGCGCCGCGGACCGGGGATCGGCGGCCTTGATGATCGGCTGGCCGATGACCAGGTAGTCGGCCCCCGCCCGCAGCGCCTCCCGCGGCGTGGCCGCCCGCTTATGCGTCCCCACGGCGCTTCCCGCCGGGCGGATACCGGGCGTCACCAGCAGCAGCTCGCGCCCCAGCCTCTGCCGCAGCAGCGCAGCCTCCCGCGGCGAGGCCACCACCCCGGCGCAGCCCGACTCGAGCGCCCACTGCGCCCGCCGCAGAACCAGCTCTTCCACGCTGCAGGGGAAGCCCAACTCCTCGATGTCGGCCCGGTCAAGGCTGGTGAGCACGGTTACTCCAAGCACCTGCAAGCCGGTCCCGGCAGCCGCCTCCCCCGCCCGCTGCAGGATCTCCCTGTTTCCGTGCACCGTCAAAAAGGTAACCCCCATGGTCGCCGCCTGCCGGACCGCCGCGGCAACGGTATCGGGAACATCGTAAAATTTGAGATCCAGAAATACCCGGTGGCCCATGCCGGTCAGCCGGCGCACCATCTCGCCGCCGCCGGCCAGGTAAAGCAGCATCCCCACCTTGTAGAAGCTGATCTTTCCCTCGAGGCCCTCCACCATGCGCAAAGCCGCCTCCGGCTCCTCCAGGTCGAGAGCACAGATAATCCTTTCAGAGACATCCATCCGCATACTTCCTTTCTCTTAAATTATTTATCCGGTGAATTAAAGTGTTTGTTCCCGGATTCGGTAATTTTCAGGCGGAGCGAATTGGTAACCACAGTAAGCGAGCTGATGGCCATGGCCGCCTCGGCGATGACCGGATGGAGCAGCCCCAGCACAGCCAGCGGAATGGCAATGAGGTTGTAGAAAAAGGCCCAGAAAAGATTCTCTTTGATTTTTCGGAAGGTTGCCCGGGACACCTCCAGCGCGGTAACCACCGCCGAGAGGTCGCCCCGCACCAGGGTCACATCGGCCGACTCGACGGCAATATCGGTTCCCGTCCCCAGGGCAATGCCAACATCGGCCTGAGCCAGCGCGGGTGCGTCATTGATACCGTCGCCGACCATGATCACTTTCCGCCCCTCATCCTGCAGCCGCTTGATCTCCGCCGCCTTCTCCCCGGGCAGCACCTCCGCAAGGACCTCTTCGATACCCGCCTCGCGGGCAATCACCGCCGCGGTGGCCGCGTTGTCGCCCGTGAGCATGGCCGTGCCGTAGCCGCGCCGGCGCAGTTCCTGCAGCGATGATGCGGCGTCCGCCTTGATGGTGTCGGCAACCGCAATCAACCCGGCTGCCTCCCCACCGTCCGCCAGCAGGATCACCGTTTTGCCCTCATGTTCCAGGGAATCGATCGTTCCCTGGAGCGCGCTGAAATCGATCTCCTTTTCTTCCATCAACCTGCGGTTCCCCAGGTAAACGGTCCGCTGCTCAATCAGCCCCCGCACCCCCCTGCCGGGAAGAGCGCTGAATGAGGCTGCGCCGGGAATGAGAAGATCTTCTTCATCGCGGGCCTTCTCCACGACGGCCCGCGCCAGGATATGTTCCGAATTCTGCTCCAGTCCCGCAGCCAGGCGGAGCAGCTCTTTCTCTTGAAACCCTGGAGCCGGATAGATCCCGGTTACCGCCGGCCGGCCCCGCGTCAGCGTGCCGGTCTTGTCAAAAACAATTGTCTCCGCCTCCTGCAGCAGCTGGATGGCCGCGCCGTTTCTGATGAGAACTCCGTTCTCGGCGCCGCGCCCGCTGCCGACCATCAGCGCCGTCGGGGTGGCCAGGCCCAGCGCGCAGGGGCAGGCGATCACCAGCACCGCCACCGCCGCCGAGATGGCCAGACTGACCCGGCCTAGGTCGGGGTTGACCCAGGGGAGATAAACAGCCGCCGCCGCCGCGATGCGCTGCATCGGCCCGGGCAGCAGCAGCCAGATTAGCAGAGTTAATAAAGCCGCCGCCAGCACCGCCGGAACAAACCAGCCGGTAACCCGATCGGCAAACTCCTGCACCGGCACCCGCGTGCCCTGCGCTTCCTCGACCAGGCGGATGACCCGGGCCAGGAAGGTCTCCTCGCCCACCCGGGTCGCCCTGACCCGCAGCGCCCCCTCCTGGTTGAGCGTCGCCCCGATAACCTCGTCCCCGGGCTTCTTGGGAACGGGAAGAGATTCACCGGTGGCCATGGCCTCATCGACGCTGCTCTCCCCTTCCTCGACAACACCGTCCGTGGGGATCTTCTCGCCCGGACGGACGATCATCAGGTCGCCGGCCCGCAGCTGCTCCACCGGCACGGCCCGCTCATCACCGTCAACCAGTACATTTGCCGTTCGCGCCTCCAGCTGCAGCAGCCGTCGGATTGCCTGCGAGGCTTTCCCCTTCGCCCTGGCTTCGAGATAGCGGCCGGTAAGGTGAAAGGCCATGATCATCGCGGCGATACCGGCGTAATTGGCCAGGGGGAAGAGAAAAGAGAAGGGGCCGGTTAGAAAAGCGGTGAGCGTCCCCATGGATATCAGCAGGTCCATGCCGGCGGCGCCCTGGCGCAGGGAGCGCCAGGCTCCCAGAAGGGTCTCGCGGCCCGGCCAGGCCAGGACCGGCGCCGCCAGGAAGATCGTCCCCAGGTGCAGCGCCTCTTTGCCGAAGAGAGCGTAGGAGAATAACATCTCGGGGCGCATCCAGAGCATCATCGGCAGGGTGAATATCCCTCCCGCCAGCATCCGCCGGCGGGCGGCGGCCAGTTCTACCAGCCGGGGATCATCTTCCGGCCCGACGGCATCGTCCTCAGCCGCCACACCGTATCCGGATGAGGTGACGACCTCATGCAAAGCCTTATCGTCAATCCGCCCGGGATCATAACGCACGTATGCCTTCTCCGTGGCCAGGTTGACCCGGGCCTCTTCAACTCCCGGGAGCCGCTTCAGCTGCTCCTCCACCCGGCGCACACAACCCGCGCAGTGCATCCCGGTAATTCTAAAAGCCGTTTCAGCAGACCGCATCGTTTTCTCCCCGCCCGAACCGTATTCGATCACTGATCATTTTCCCCACAAATATTACCCCCATGTCTGCCCGGTTTCTCCGGCGGAAAGCTTTAACATGCATAAGCCGGCATGGTGTGATTCAAAATAATGATAAACAACCGTCGGGAGGTTATACGAATGCCCATTGTTCCCTACGAGCCATCGCGCTATATTGAAGGCGCCCGCCGTGAAATTGAACGACTTTTCGGTTCGCCTCTTTTCCGCGAGGAGCCGCGGATCGACATCTATGAAAAAGACCGTGAAGTGATCGCTTCTTGCGAAATTCCGGGCCTGCAGAACAGAGAAGATGTCCGCATCGAGATTGGCGAAAACATGCTCAGCCTCGGCGGCACGATCAAGCGGGAGCATGAAGTCAATGATGAAAACGTGCACCGCCAGGAACGTTACTGGGGCAGCTTCCGCCGCAGTGTGACCCTGCCGGCGCCGGTCATCGCCGAAGAGTCGAGGGCAAGCTACCGTAACGGTATCCTTGAGATCACCATGCCCAAGGCCGAGCCGCAACCGCGGCGGAGAAATATCGAGATCGATTTTCACTAGAAAAACCGGGAACTGCCCCGCTGTAAAATGTCGGCGGCGGCAACAACGCCGCCGCCGTTCAGATACTATCATCCCCGCCTAATCAATGCCAGATTATTCCTGTCCCTCTTCTTCTGGAGGATCTTCCGGCCCGGGTGGCTCATCTCCTGCAGGGTACTCAAACTCATCCGAAGGAACTAACGGAGGGGGCTCCGGAGTCTCTATCGGTTGCGTTTCCTCGGGCTTTTTACTCGGCCCCGGCAGAGTTATTTGCGGCCTCAGCGGAACATCTATCCCGAATACCTCTTTGATCAGCTCCACCCTGCGTTGTTCATTGATCACCACATAATAGATATCGAGCCCGCCGCGCGGGGCAATCTGGTTGCTGCCGGCAAAAACATTTGTGCTGATCTTTTCCGGTTTGAGCTGCAACCCGAACACGGCCAACTGGGCAATCTGGGCAACTCCCAGGTTTGTCTCCACGTTACTTTCGATCGAACGGTAAAGGGCGGGGATATCTTTCAGTTTACCCCGCGCCTTGACCTGGCGAAAGGCCTCAATCAGGATCTCCTGCTGGCGGGAAGCCCTTCCGAAATCTCCCCCGACACTGCGATCGCGGACATAGGATAGAAATTTTCTGCCGTCCAGAAGCTGGTAGCCCTTGTCAAGCAGCAGCCTTCCCGTTCCATAATGAGTTCGCACGGGATATTTAACATCAAAATAAACCCCGCCCACCTGGTTCACAACTTCAACCACGCTTTCCATGTCCACCGTGACATAGTAATGGATCGGAATACCGTCCAGAAAGTCTTCAATAGTGCGAATAGTGGTATCGATGCCGCCTTTATGCTTATCTTCGCCATCTGCCGCATTATATCCGTACATATAAGAATGGTTGATCTTGTCGTAAGTCTCCGTTCCCGCGATCTTCACGTAACTGTCCCGCGGGATGCTGAGCAGCGATACTTCCCTGGTCTTGAAATCAAGCGCGGCAATCATGATCGTATCGGGCCTGAAGATTTCACTCTTTTTACTCCTGGCTTCATCGCGATCAAACCCGAGCAGGACAATATTGACCTTGTCCGTATCAAATTTCTCGGCGGCCAGCGCGCTGCCGCTTTTTTCACCGGGCTTTTTGAAGAATAATGTCGGAAAAAAGAGATAGGCCGCGGTAAAAGAGAGCAACGCTACCGCCAGTGTGATCGCCGTTATTTTAAATACCGTTTTGGTCTTTAATTTTTTCATATTTGTCACTTTCCTCAATTATTATTAACTTATACACCCTTCCAGGAATTAATTATATAGTCATTCCCCGAAAAGTCAATTATCATAAGCGGGCCGTATCAAATATTTCTCCCCGGCAGAAGGAAGCGCAGCTGTTTGCCTTTCAGCTTCAGTTCCTGAGTTTCAGTCATTCTATCCCAGGTATTGCGGTCGAACCGCGGGGCATTCTTCAGCGGATCCATTCTTGAAATCAGGCAGCAGAGACCTGATCAGGGTGATCACCTCTGCCCGGGCGGGGTTCCATTCCGAACGGGCAATGCTGTTCAGGAGACGCTTCAGCTTGATCTCGGAAAAATCATGATCCGGCCGGGCCATGAAAATACTCTGGTGAAGCGTCGCTTCGGTTTCTTCTGCACTGGTAAGAAGCTCTTCAAAGAGCTTCTCACCCGGCCGGATCCCTGTAAAAACAATGGGGATATCTGTATCGGGCTGGTATCCGGCCAGCCGGATCATCCGCCGGGCCAGCGAAAGAATTTTCACGGGCTCGCCCATGTCCAGGATGAAGATCTCACCGCCGCGGGCCAGAGCCCCGGCCTGTATCACCAGCTGCACCGCTTCCGGAATGGTCATGAAATAGCGGACCATCTCGGGATGGGTTACCGTTACCGGACCCCCGGTGGCAATCTGTTTTTTGAACAGCGGGACCACGCTCCCCCTGCTGTCGAGAACATTGCCAAACCTTACCGCGGCGAAACAGGTCTCGCTTGACCGCGCCATCTGCTGCACCACCATCTCGGCAATCCGCTTGGTCGCCCCCATGATGCTGGCGGGATGAACCGCTTTATCTGTAGATATCAGGATAAAGGCTTCAGCAGAGCAGTCGTGGGCGGCACGGGCCGCGTTGAAGGTGCCCAGGATATTATTTTTAACCGCCTCCGCGGGACACTGTTCCATCAAGGGCACATGCTTGTGCGCCGCGGCGTGAAAGACCACCTGGGGACGGTATTTTTGAAAGACCGCATTCATGGTTACAGCGTCTTTAACATCGTGAATTAGCGGCATGATCTCCAGGCTGCGAAACTCCAGGCTCAGATCCTGGTAGACTTCATAAATACTGTTCTCCCCGTGGCCCAGCAGAATCAACTGCCGCGGGTTGAACCTGGCCGCCTGGCGGCAGAGCTCCGAGCCGATGGAGCCGCCCGCCCCCGTTATCAGGACCGCCTTGCCGGCCAGGTATCCGGCAATGGAGTCCAGGTCCACCTCCACCGGTTCGCGCCCGAGGATATCTTCAACCCTGACCTCGCGGACCTGGCTGACCGAAACCCGCCCGTTGATCAGCTCGTAGATACCGGGCAGTATCTTCAGCGAGGCCGGAGTGGTCTGGCAGATATCCACGATCTCCCCGATGATCGTCCGGGAGGCGGAAGGCATGGCGATAACGATCTCATCCACGCCGTATTTCTTCACCAGCCGGGGGATATCTTCGCGGCGGCCCAGCACCGGCAGGCCGAACATGCCCATTCTCTGCTTGGTGGGATTGTCGTCGACAAACCCTACCGGGATCATATTATCCCGGTACTGGCGGTGCTTCAGCTCCCGGACCAGGGTCGCCCCGGCATCGCCGGCCCCGACAATGAGGACATGCTTTTCTTCTCCGGGTTTCCTGTTTTTAAACAGAATACTCCGTAAAAATCGCCAGGAAAATCGGGAGAAACCGATCAGCAGAATCGTGGCCATCCAGTGCAAAGCCGGAACGCTGCGGGGAAGTATAAAAGAACCGTCCTGGACACTGGTGAGAAGAATTAAAAAGTTCACAATAGTGCCCACGGTAATCGAGGCGGTGATCGAGACCAACTCCCCGACGCTGGCATACTGCCACAGCCGGTTGTAGAGCCCGAAAAGATAAAAAGAAAGCAGCAGCACAATCGTAAAATAAGGAACAAGCTGCAGGTAAGCCACCATATATCTAGAAGGTATCACACCGTCAAAACGTAGATAAAGAACGATATACAATGCCGCGCCGACCAGGACCGCGTCAACCAGAACCAGCAATAGCCTCCAGCGGGATCTATGCATATAATCATCTACTTACGATAGTATTAAAATATCTATTTCGACAGGAAAGTTTTATCTCCTGCCTTATACAGGTTCCCCCCCACTTTCTCCAGTTTCCCATCCCGATGGGGACAGACCTATGCTTGCAGGTCTGTCACGGAACTTATTAAAAAGAAGGCCGGTGGGATTTAACGGGTTACCTTGATTCTGCAATAGCCTCTCTTAAGCTCCGGACCACGAATGCCACCTGCTCTTCCCGAAGTCCGGTGAAGAAGGGCAGGGCCAGCGCCGCGCGGGCCACCCGTTCAGTCACCGGAAATTCTCCCTCCCGGAAACCAAACAGCTTCCGGTAATAAGGCTGCAGGTGGATCGGGGTGAAATAAGGTTTGCACTGCACCCCGCGCTGTTGCAGCAAGGTCAGCACCCTGTCTCGGTTGATCTTCTCATGGAGACGGATAACGTAGACAAACCAGCTCATCTCTACATCCGGAGAAATATAGGGCACAACCACCCCGGGCACATCTTTCAACAGCCGGTTATACTCCGCGGCCACCGCCGCACGCCTCTCCAGTATTTCGGAAAGCCGCTGCAGCTGGGCCAGCCCCAGGGCACAGGAAAGCTCGTCCAGACGGTAATTAAAACCCAGCCTCTCGTGATCCAGCCAGCCTCCCCCTTCGCTGCGGCCCTGGTTGCGCATGCTGCGGCAGAGGGAAGCGACCTCTTCATCATCGGTGACCACGACCCCGCCCTCTCCCGTGGTGATCTGCTTGTTCGGGTAAAAGGCAAAGGCGGCCCCGTCACCGAAGCTGCCGGCGGCGCGGCCGCGATACTTCGCCCCGATCGCTTCGCAGGAGTCTTCAATCACTTTCAAGCCGTGCCGCCGCGCGATCTCCATGATCGGCTCCATATCGGCCGGCTGCCCGAAGACATGGACCGGCAATATGGCCCTGGTGCGCGGCGAGAGCGCCTTTTCGATCAGCGCCGGATCCAGGTTCAGGGTTTGCGGATCAATATCCACGAAGACAGGTTGGGCCCGCTCAAAAAGGATGCAGTTGGCCGAAGCGATGAAGCTGAAAGGTGTGGTGATCACCTCGTCGCCCTCGCCGATGCCCAGCGCCCGGACAAGCAGGTGCAGCCCGCTGGTCCCGCTGTTGACGGCAATGCCGAAGCGCCGCCCGGCCAGGGCGGCCACCTGCTGCTCAAATTCTTCCATCTGTGGCCCCAGGGCCAGAAACCGTGATTCCAATACCCCGGTCACAGCTGCAATTTCTTTTCCGGTAATGTCCGGTGACGATAGAGGGATAAACATTTATTCTTCTCCCCTGTAATATTTTATTATCTTCGCTCACTTTCCCATTCTATCATATTGACAGGATTGGTAATTCAATAATATCTATAGCAGCTGAAAAAAACCCGCCTTACCGGCGGGTCTGAATATCAACAAGCGGAGCATGCTTAATCAATGTCTATTTATAAACCGGTATTTCGAAGTGAAGAACCGGGTTTTCCAGCTGCTCATACAGCTGGCTAATCCTGCCGATCTGCTTCACCGCCCACCCTATATCCGTGGCATACTGGTGGGTTCCGGGATTGGCCGGGTTCCACCTCATCTTGTATAGGGTGTTCTGTCCGCTGTGGAGATAGCCCTGACCGATAAATTCCGCCCCGCCGATGATCGCAGCTCTTGGGGTAAACCATCCTTTTTCATAGGCATAAAAAGCGCCCAGCATCTTCGGATTGCTGTCGACGGCGCCTATGCCAAACATGTTATAGGTTGTTTTGATCCCTGTAAGCCGGCTTCTATTTGAGTCAGTGACCAGTTCGAGATCGCCGCTGCTGTTGCGGCCCACTTCAATGCCATTGGCCAGATCCGAACCGCCGTTCCCGGTTTCATGCAGGGCATGCGCCACCAGGTAGACTTCGTTAATCGCATGTGTTTGCCCGGCTTCGATGAACAGATCTCCTTTGCCCTGAAGAATTCCCTTGCCGGTAAGAAGATTGTTCAACTGACTTGCCGAAACTCCGGCGCTGCTGTTCAGCACCAGGTGCTGGAAGCGGTCGTTATTGTTGGGATCCAGGTAATAGCGCACATCTTCACGCCTGGCGTTTAACCAGGTGCCGGTAAGTTTTATTTTATACCACCTGTTGCTGCCGTTCCAGGTATCGCCGGTCACCTCTTCTATAATGGCCAACTCTTTCCCGGTGCCGGCGGTGGTATAGATGTGTCCGTTCAAGCTTGCCGTTTCCCGGAGGTGGGCTCCGCTGTCTCCAACAATACCGGCCCGCGAAATTTCTACCAGGTGAGTATGTACGTAGAGAGTCTGGTTATTGTAGCGTATTTTATACCAGTTGGTACTACCCTCATACTCTGCACCCTGTACTTGATCCAGAACAGTTACAGTTGTGCCCGTATCGACAGTTGCGTAAATATTGTCCCCAAACCAGGGGGAGGTGCGTATTCTGACCCGGTCATATTTAATCACACCTCGCTCCACGACCTTTGAGAGGACCAGGCTGTGCACGTAAGCCGACATGTTGCGATATGTATCAGTTTGCGGTTTCACACTCATCTGCTTGTCCAGAACCCACTCAAATTCCCAATCATATTGTGTATATTCAATCAATTCGTTACCTTCAACAACCAATTTGTCAGAATTGCAGCCGGCCTGGACATCAGCAGGCGTACGAACAAATGCCCGCACATGGTAAACTCCTGGCTTAGCAGGTGTATAGGTAAAACTGCTGGCGGGCTCATACCAACGCGTGAAAATACGCTCACCGTCCCGGTAGACATACCAGGCATAGCGCAGCTCACCGGGTCCCTCGGCCTCACAGGTCCAGGTAATTGAGGTACCAATAGCCTGAGGACTACTCCTGTTCGCTTCTACCGACAATATCTGCGGCGGCGGCGGCGGGGTAACTGTCAATTGAGCCGAATCGCAGCTGGCCTGGGCATCAGCCGGTGTGCGCACAAATGCACGCACATGGTATACTCCTGGCTCAGATGGCGTATAGGTAAAACTGCTCACAGGCTCATACCAACGCGTAAAAATACGTTCACCGTCCCGGTAGACATACCAGGCATAGCGCAGCTCACCGGGCCCTTCAGCTTGACAGGTCCAGGTGATTGCAGTCCCGGTAAACGCAACTTCTGAAATGTCTGCTTCTACTGAGATAATCTGCGGTTGAATGTTACCTGCAGCGGACACTGAAGGGATGATCATGGCAAAAATCATTAACACAATTAATAATATGCATAATTTGTTACAAATATGTACCACTTTCCCTTTCTTCAGTTCTGTCACCTCCTTCCGTTCAACCCATAGGATATAGCTAAAAAGAAAACATATATTGGTATTCTTTAAAAATACTAAAAATCCTTTAACAAAATACATCTGATTTATTAGCAGCAGCAGAAGTTTTAGTATAGTAAATCAATAACCATACCATAATCTCAAAAGTTCGCCATCTCAACAAGGCACTCTGAGATCTTTTTCGCAGCATTACCGTAACCGTACGGAGAAGCTTCCCGGCCGCCCGGATGGTCCAGCCCGGCAAGCAGAGCTTCTGACACTTCCTGATCGTTCCGCGGCGGGACAATCCTGTTCCAGCCCAGGTCAACCAGCTCCACCCATTCGGTTTCTTCTCTCAGCGTTACGCAAGGCACGCGGTAAAAAAAGGCTTCTTTTTGCACTCCGCCCGAGTCGGTGGCGATCAGCCGGGCGTGTTTTTCCAGCATTATCATGTCCAGGTAGCCAACCGGATCGATCAGATGAAGACGCTGCTGATCCATACGCAGAAGGCCCTCTCTTTTCAAAGCAGACCTGGTCCGGGGATGTACAGGCAAAACTACCGAAATATCATCGGCTACTCTACGAAGACCGCCAAAGATCGCACGCAGGCGGCGGGGTTCATCCGTATTATCCGCCCGATGTATGGTGGCCAGTATATAACCCTTCCTGGCTATCCTCAATCTCTTTAGAATGCCGCTCTTTCTTTCCGCTTTTGCTCCGTAGAAAAGTGCCGCATCGTACATCACGTCGCCGACCTGCATTATCCGCTCCTCAGGTATACCCTCGCGACGCAAATTGCTCACCGCCGCCGCCGTCGGGGCAAACAACAGCCCGGAGGCATGATCGGTCAACACCCGGTTGATCTCTTCCGGCATGCATCTGTTAAATGACCTCAGGCCTGCCTCCACGTGCGCCACCGGGATATGCAGCTTAACCGCCGCCAGCGCCCCGGCCAGAGTTGAGTTTGTATCCCCGTATACCAGTACCAGGTCCGGTTTTTCCCACAGCAAAACTTCTTCTATCTTGGCCAGCATCTGTCCGGTCTGCAAACCGTGGCTCGCCGACCCCACTCCCAGGTTATACTCAGGCTGCGAAATCTCCAGTTCATCAAAAAATATGGCAGACATATTCTCATCATAGTGCTGACCGGTATGAACTAGCACTTCCCGCACACCGGGCATATCCCTCAACACCCTTGAAACCGCAGCCGCCTAGATAAATTGCGGCCGGGCGCCTAAAACCGTGACCACTTTCATTGCATCAGCTCCCTGTACATCTGCAGCAATTTATGGGATTCTTTATTCCAGTTATAACGCTCAACTACGGCTTTCCGGCCCCTTTCACCCATAGCCTGGGCTTCAGACTGATGTTGAAAAAGCCACAACATAGCTTTTGCAATCTCTTCCGGTTTCAATGGGTCTACCAGCAAACCACATCCGGCTGCTTCAACAATTTCCCTCCAGAGAGGAAAGTCTGACGCAACCACGGGAATACCAGCAGACATATATTCAAACAACTTAACCGGATAGCTATCTATATAATTAAGTGTCGGGTGAAGAGTTACTAACCCTATCCTGACCTTCGATAACAATCTTTTAACCCCTTCTCTTGACTGCCACTCCAGGTAATCAACCCGTTTCCACCCTGTCAACTGCCGCACATCATTCTCCAGTTCTGGAGGGCTGAAAGATCCTGCCAGCACTAGCCGCGCCTTTACGTCATCCGGAAGAAGGCCTATCGCTCGCACCATCTCCTCAAGGCCCCGTAGTCTGGAAATGCCGCCAACGTAAACTGCAACTAAAGGGCGATATCTGTAAGGTGTAGGATTTTTTGCCTTCAGTTCCTCAAGCTTAGGATAATTCTGTACCACTATAGTCTTAGCAAATGGAAAACGGTCTGCAATCACTGGTGTAGCTGTTACTATCCGGTCAATAAAGCTCACACCCACTATTTCAGCAAGCTCAGCAAACCAGGCGGTAATCTGCCTCAAACACCTTGGAATCCATTGTTTATTTAAGATCTGCCTCGGTAAATCCTCGTGTAAATCATAGACAATCTTCGCTCGTGTGAACAGATTGAGCATCACCCCACTTGGTAAAAATTCCGGGTCATGAAAATGATAGATGTCAGCTTTCTGTTGAAGCGCCAGGCGAAAAGCACGCCATGTTAGACCAAAGATCCGGGTTAAGCGATTCCGCGTCGTGGGTAAAGCGATAATCTTCACTCCATCTACAATTTCATCCTTCGACCATTGAGCGATCAGGGTTACATCATAGCCTTCACGTACCAGTGTCTTTGCTTGCTTGTGAAAGATACGGGTGTCAAAAGGCGGATGAACAGTGGTGAGGATGCAAACCTTGGTTTTCATTTAGCACCTCTTAGCCCTATTGAAATATGCGTCATTTCCCTTCATGTTCAAAGTTTCATCTTTTTTTGGTAAAATGTTAACAGCTTAATTGCTTCTTTATCCCAGTTAAAACGCTCTTCTACAGCTTGAAAACCGCGTTGCCCCATAGCTTCAGCCTCTTTGGGATGCTCAAGCAGCCATTGAATAGCCCCGGCAATTGCTGAAGGGTCTTTAGGATCAACCAGCAAACCGCAACCGGCATCCTCAACAATCTTTCTCCAAAG
>CAYFRE010000015.1:0-231 GCA_964345455.1 uncultured Syntrophomonadaceae bacterium
ATCAGGGGAATGGAGATCTCGCGCTTCACTGCGCGGATCATCCCTGCCGGAACAGGCTGGGCCGCTCCGTTGCCTGCTTCGAGGTAAACATAATCCATGCCCATGAATTCGGCAGTCAGGGCATAGCCGATTGCTCTCCATAAATTATCGCGGGAAACCAGGTCGGCTTCACCTAGCTCGCCGATCTTCATCCCCGGTTCCACAAGAACATAGCCGACCGGAATGGTCTCC
>CAYFRE010000015.1:241-28077 GCA_964345455.1 uncultured Syntrophomonadaceae bacterium
TACTGATAAACCCGGCGTTGCGCGAATTCAGCATGCTCAAAAAGAGTAGGGCATCGAGATTCAGGCTGATCGATTCAGCCCCCGCCGGTAAAAAAATAACCGGAATGGTGGCTTTTTCTTTAACCGCTTCCACGGTTTCCATAAGGGTACGCTGGCCCGTAGAGGAGGAGCTGCCGATCAGTACCAGGTCGCTCCCCACTTCTTGCGCGGTCTGGGCAAGGCGGCCGGCCGCTTCCGGAAGTTGCCGGGAGGGATCGATCAGGGTGATATGGACCGCTCCCTGGCTTAATTTATTTTTTAAATATTCTCTAACTTTCATTTTTTTCAGACCTTGCTAGAACAAAGGTTTTCTTGCTTTAAAGTCATTATAGTTCAGATGCACCCTTTTGACAACAGCTAAGAATTACCACCTTTACACCTTCCGGCAAGTCCCTGATGCGTTGACACAAAGGCATTCCCGGTAGAAGGTTTGCCGTTCTACCCGGCCTGCCAGGCGGGGAGACAATCGCCCTTAATTGCTTCCATATATATTCTCAGGCTTTCCGGTTTATGTTTTTGCGCAGGGTGCTGCGAAGATGGGCCGGATCGGGGTTAAAGAAACTTTTCACCAGGCCCTTCCGGACAAAAATAAAGGAAACCTCTTTCACCGGGCCGCCCGCAATATCAGCCATGGCTGCGGCATACACGGCGCCCTGGTGTCTGTAATCCGCCCAGCGCCGCTCCAGTTCAGCCCGGCTTGCCGAATCGGTCTTGTAGTCGACAATGACCAGCCCCTCTTCTTCCTGGAAAAGCAGGTCGACAATGCCCTCGACCAGAAGCCCTTCAAAGCTGTAGCTGAAGGGCAGCTCTTTGAAAAGCTGTTTCGCCCGGCTGGCTCTGAGCAGAAGCGGATGTTCCAGGGTGGTTTGCGCCAGGCGGATCAGTTCATCCCGGTTATCGAGACCCCAGTGAGCCGCTGCCCGGTCGGCCTCCGCGGCTAGCCGTTCAGGCGAAGGACGGCGCAGATCGATCCGCTCCATGACCTGGTGAAATGCGGAGCCAAATGCGGTCCCGTCACCGGATAAACCGGATGCCAGGTCACTGAAAGCGAACGCCTGCTCCGTCTCCGGAGCGGCCTCCCCGGCCAGGCCGGCCAGGCCGCCGGCGCTAATAAACGGCCCTGGCGCGGCTGCGGCGGCGATCACCCCTTCCAGTTCTTCGGCCCAGCGCCGGCGGCGCGCGATCAACTCATCCAGGACCGCGCTGTCATCTCGATCTGGTAACGCACCGGTGGAATCATCTGCAGCTTCCTGCAAAGCCTCTGCCGGACCCGCCTGGAGGGAGAGGCTGCCGGACCAGAGAGCGTCTTTTTCTCCTTCCGCCCGTTCAAGATACGACCAGAATCCTTTCGTGCCGCTTTTGTAAAAGCGCGGTAAAACCAGGTAATCCCGAGCCCGGGTGGCCGCTACATAGAAAAGCCGGATCTGTTCGGCTTCAAGACGAAGCGCCTCCTGCTTTTCTGCTTCCTCCACGCCGGCGCTGGCCAGATCGCCAAGCTTGAGATAATAATATCCGCGGCTCCGGTCGGCCATAAACGAAGCCCCCCCTCTGCTCTGTCCTCCCATGTTCACCAGGCAAACCGCTGGGAATTCCAACCCCTTGGACTTATGGATAGTCAGAAGCTGGACTGAATCGCTGCCGGGATCGTGAATCAGCGACTCGGCCTCTTCTCGCCCCTGTTCTGCAACCCGGTTCAGCAGGCTGACATAGCCTCTCAAGGTAAGGGGGCGCTCCATTTCGAGGGCGCGTATCATCTGCAGCGCCTTGCGCAGATTGCCGGCCGCCTGGTGGCCGTGCGGCCCCAGAGCGGCCCTCTGCCAGAACCATGTTTTCTCCAACAGCTCCTCAACCAGCACGGCGATGGAGACCTTCTGCCGCTGTTCATGCGCCCGGCGGAGCAGATCAAAAGCCTGCTGCAGCCGGGGGAAATCTGCTCCGGCATCGGCAAAGCAGCTCAATTTGCCCCCGCTTTCGGTATATTGAAAGAGCATCTCGTCGGGGATGCCGGCCCAGTAGCGCAGCACCGCCACCAGGGCCACCTGGTCGTGGGGGTCGCTCACGGCGGTGAGCAAGTTTTTCAGGAAGGCGATCTCTTCGCGAAGATAGAATTGACGCCCCCCTTCCAGCCGATAGGGGATCATCCGGCGGCGCAAAGCCTCTTCGAAATGGTATATCCCCGTGGTGGTGGGAAAGAGAAGAGCGATGTCGCCATATCTCAACGCGCGGGATCGCCCGTCCCCCGCCGGTATCGTCCATTTGCCGGCGGCGCTCTCGATTAACTCCGCCACCGCGCCGGCCTCGGCGGCACGTATTTCATTGGCTTTCGCTTCATCGAGAGAACCGGAGGGGTTCAGAAGAACCACTGAGGGCTCGCGGCGCGACGGGCGAAAAGCGCTGAGCGGCTGGTATCCGGGCTGGTAATTGCCCTGCGGTCTGATCAAAATGCTGAAGGTGCGGTTGACCCACTCGATCAGTCCCGGCAGAGTGCGAAAATTTTGCGTGATGGCAAGGGCCTGTCCATATTTGAGCATATTTTGCCGGGCAGCCTGGTATATCTCAATGTCGGCCCGCCGGAAGCGGTAGATCGACTGCTTCGGATCTCCGACCAGGAAGAGCTTTCCTTCCGCAAGTTCGGCCTCCTCCCAGGAGGCGGCACGGGGCTCCTTTTCTGCCAGCAGAAAGAGAAGATCTGCCTGCAGCGGATCGGTATCCTGAAACTCATCCACCAGGAGATAGCGGAAGCGCCGCTGGAAATAGCCGCGCACCTCCCAGGAATCGCGGACGAGATCGCGGGCCCTGATCAGCAGGTCCTGGAAGTCGAGGGCACCGGCTTCCTCCTTGGATTGCTCCACCGCGGCAAGATAACCGACGCACCAGCCGGCCAGGGCGGCAGTCAGCTGTCCCCGGAGCGAAAGGCGCGCCGCCTCCTGGGCCTGCTTCAGCTCGCTGCAGATCTCTTTTTGCCGCCGGCACTGTTCTTGAGGCTGCCAGTTTTTCCGGTTGCCGCGGGCGGTAATCGCGGGGAAGCTCTCCAGAAAGAAGCGCTCCATCTCCAGGCGATCTCTGAGATTTAAAAACTTTTCAGCAGAAGCAATGATCTCAACAAGATGCCGGTAGCCCCTGTCCTCACGCTGACGGCAGGAGGGCATCAACGCCTTCAGCTCGGGCAGCATGCCTGAGAGGAGCTCGTGGAATGCCGGCAGCAGATCGGGCGGCGCGGGGGTGCTCCCCTCCGCCACCAGGTCCCGCTGGTTATATAGAATCTTACCCAGCTCCTTCAGCCGTTTCGGGGTAACTCCCAGCGTTAAAGCCCGGGTCAGCACCTCTGAACCGGCTGCCAGTTCGGAGAAAAACCAGTCTTCCCAAACCTGTTCCAGAAGGTCGTCCATCTCTCCCGGTTCGTAGATTTTGAAATGCGGATCTACAGCCGCCTCCACGGGGCGTTCGTGCAGCAGCAGCCCGGCAAATGAGTGAATCGTGGTGATCGGCGCCGCCTCCAGCTCTTCAAGGGCGTCCCGGATCCGCGCCAGCTCTTCCGCTGCCGCCCCAACGGCCCGCTTTTCCAGTTCATCACGTAGGCGGGCCTTCAGCTCGGCGGCGGCCTTTTCGGTAAAGGTGATCGCCGCGATCTCGTCCAGCCGGGCGGCGCCCTGGATGATAATATTGAGCAGCCGCCGGATCAGCAGGGTGGTCTTTCCGGTACCCGCTCCCGCCTCCACCCAGTAGCTGCAGCTCAAATCGCTCTCCGCCAGGCGGCGCTCACGGGCATCAACCAGCGGTTCGGGGGTGCCGTTGGGCCGGCTCAAAAGATTGCACCTGCCTTGCAGTTCAAGTTCAAGCCTTTTCCTCCTTCATTTTCAGAAAGGCTTCCAGGACCGGATCTGCAGCCTTCAGGCGGAAAGTCCTCTCGATCTCGGGGCCGCAAACGGCACGGTAATCACAGAAACGGCAGCCCGGATTGGGATAGGGGAAAAAGTGGCCGGCGGTGATGCCCCCGTAAAGCGCAGCTGCCGTCTCCTGCAGGAGCCGCTCTTTTTGCGGCCACGGCTTTCCCGAAAAAAGCACCGTTTTTACCCCCGCAGGAGAGATATGGTAGGCATAAGCTTCAGCTTCTTCCAGCTGCGGCAGTTTGAAAATATGGCCGGCGGCAAGGAGGTAGACCGGAAGCTGGAGGGCTTCTCCCCCGGCCAAGCTCTCGTCTTTGATCCGCTTCCGGCCCGTTTTGTAATCGATCACCCGGATCCGGCTGCCGCTGCGATCAACCCGGTCGATCCGCCCCCGGAAGTAAAGTTTCTCTCCTGACGGCAGGCTCAAGGGCACCTGATTTCCGGATTCGGGAAAACCAAAAGATAGCTCATAACTTACCGGCACGAACCCCGACGCAGTTTCAATTTCCCAGTCCAGCAAGGCCCGCAACATCTCTTCGAGACTGTGCCTCTGCAGCTGCCGGAGGAGAGGATAGGGCGGCAGCTCTTCCGGCGGGACCGCGTCAAACTCTTCACCGGCGACCCGGTTCAGCAGAGTGCGGCATTCGTCGGGGTGACGCTCCACGGGGAGCAGCCCCTCTGCGGCGGCGCGGCGGTAAAAATGCTCCAGAATGCGGTGGATCAGCCGGCCGCGCTGCAGGGGCTCCATGCTCAAGAGCTGCTCCGGCTCTTCCAGCGAAGTCAAATTAAGAAGCCGTTTCAAAAAATAGCAGTACGGACAGCGGGCGTATTCTTCCAGAGCGGTTGCCGAAACGCGGCCGCCCAACCCGGCCAGGCGTGCGGCAAGCAGGTTCTGCGGGGCGCCTTGCGGCGTAAACATACCCTCAAAAGGGCTCAGCCGGCGGCTGCGCCTCGCCAGGTCCGCTTCGAGAAGCTGATCCAGCGCCGCAGAGAGGCGGCGGTAATACTGAACCGGCTGCAGTGAAGTCGGCAAATCATGACAGCAGGTCAAGTCGTACTCGACCGCCGTAACCGGAACGTCCACTACTTCTTCCCGGGCGTTAGCGGGAACATAGCGGTAACCGGGCAGCAGCGAAAGCTGTTCGTACCCGGGCCGGGTGCCGAGCAGCGCCTCACCGCAGCGAGAGAGAAAAAAAGAGGGCAACTGCTCCCTGCTGCCGGCAGCGGCAGTGCGGGGCCAGGTCAGAACCGCCTTCCGGAGAGCGCCGCCGAGGGCCAGGCTAAACCGTACCGCCTCCACCTCGAGTTTGCGCCGCCGCAGCGGCAGCGCCCACGCCAGGGCAAGGCGCTCCGCCTCGGGGAGCAGCGGATCCGTGGTAACCGGAGCGGGGATGATCTTTTCCGCCAGGCCGGGAATGAAAAGAGCGGTGAAGCATAACCCGGCGGCAGAGTTCAACGGCAGCAGGTTGACCCCCTCCTGTTGAAAACGCCCCACGGGCAGAGCAGTGGCCTGCATGGCTGATTGGAGCAGCTCCAGGGCAGGTTTGAGCTCAAATTCACCGCCGCATTCATCGAGGCGGCGCAGCCTTTTCAAAAACTGACGCAGCGCCTCCCGCTCCTCCCCTGGATGGAAAAAACGAGAGACAAATTCTCCGGCAACGGCGCTCAAACCGGCCCAGGAGCGGCAACTTCCGAATCGTTCCAGCGCATCGAAAAATTCTTCCAGAAAAGCAAGCAGCATATCAACCGCCTCAAGCTGACCGGGCATGCTCCATCCTTCTTTCGCCGCGCAATCGTCTTCCTGCTCCCGGATCTGATCCAGGAGCTGCCGGCGGTAGCGATCCAGGGCTTCCCGCCACTGCCGGCGGCCCTTGATCACCCCTGCCTGCATGGTCAGGTAATCCCAGAATGAGGGGCTGACCGGCACCTCTACATCCAGAACGCGGCGGTAATCGATGGGGGCATAGGTTAGAAGCTCGATCACTTCCAGGCGGGGATAATCGCTGCCTATCATTTCGAGCAACAGCAGGAAGGAGCGGCCGGCCCTGGTCTGGACCAGGGATTGCCCTCCGGCCAGGTAACAGGGGATCCCGGCTGCAGCCAACCTCTCTCTGAAAAGCCGGCTGTAGACAGAGTGAGGCAGCAGTACGGCCATTTCTCCAAATCGGACCCCGGCACGGGCCAGGCGGATAATTTCCCGGGTAATCTCCTCTACCTCCCGGATCTCATCCGGAGCGCAGATGAATTCAAGTGACATATCACCGGCAGGCGACGGCCCGGTTCCCCCGGGGGGAAATTGAAAAAGATTTCTCTGCAGACGCGCCAGGTTGTTGCGTAAAGACGGGGGCAGCGGAAGGCGCTCTATGATAACACCCATCTCCTGAAACCACTGCAACGTCTCTTTGACCGGGGGCAAAGGGGCAGCAGATTCCTGCCAATATATGGTTATTCTTGCATATGCGGCCAGAGATATCAGCAGCTGTTTCTCGAGAGCGGATAAGACGTAGATGCCGTGGAGCGCCAGCAGAAAGGGCTCCGCCGGTGCCACCTGCGCGGCCACGGAAAAGGCCTCTACCCGGTTGGCAAAAGGGCGGCGCAGCTCCCGGTAGCGATCATAGAGGCGCTGCAGTTCAGCGATGCGATGCGGATCGCCGTTTGGCGGGAGGGGGACCTGCTGCAGACCAGCTTCTTCGAGCTCCTGAAAAGTCTGGCGCAGTGCCGCTCGAAAACCGGGCCGCCCGGCGACCGGGCCAAAGTAGCCCCCGGCAGCTTCGCGGGCGGCCAGCACCGCCAGCCAGTCTTCGCCAAACGGGGGCAGTGTTTTTCGAGAAGCATAATCCGGCGCCGCTTCAGCCAGTTCAGCGGCCAGGTCAGCCAGGGTCAGAAAGCGCACCCGGCAGTAACTTCCGCAGCGGGCCAGCGCCCGCCTCAGGTAGACTGCGGCAAGGTTGCTCTCCACCACCACGCTGACGGGGTAGAAAGGGTCGTCACTCTTAACCGAAGCGATATCGTCGAAGAGCTTCTTTTCAAGGCTTTGCGGGGATCCCAAATAGAGTTTACACATGAGTACATATTCTACCAAAAGGATTCCCAATCCTGCATTTCCAAATAACGGTCCGCACCTTACTGGATGTTGGAAATTGGAAGCTGTAGCGTACTGCCTGCACTGCGGTAATGTTTAAAGATACCGTTCTCATTTATATGATAACTTGTGTTATCTTTTTGGTTGATTTACTTTGTTGCTGCAGGTAAATGTTTGGGCGGCCCATGGGCCGCCCAAACAACTCTAGAAAATCGGAGGGGCTGCCCTTTTGGGACAGCCCCTACAGGAATGTCAAATCGATTTTTTAACGCTTGGAAAATTGCGGCGCCCGGCGGGCTTTTTTCAAGCCGTATTTTTTCCGCTCCTTCATCCGGGAGTCGCGGGTCAGATAACCGCTTCGCTTAAGCACGGCGCGATAACCGGGCTCGGCATGCACCAGCGCCCTGGCAATACCGTGGCGGATGGCTCCGGCCTGTCCGGAGATTCCGCCTCCGTGAACTCTGGCGATGACATCGAAGCGGTCAAGAGTATCGGTAGCCACTAGCGGTTGGCGCACAATCAACTTCAGCGTCTCCAGACCGAAGTATTTATCCATATCTTTTCCGTTTATGGTAATCTGCCCGCTGCCGGGTATTAATCGCACCCGCGCGACCGATTCTTTACGCCGTCCGGTGGCGATGGATTGAATTTCACTCAAGAGCAGGGCCTCCTTCCTTGTTCACTTCCGGCCCTTCTCCCCAAACCAGAGGTTTTTGCGCCTCGTGGGGGTGCTGAGCATCACGGTAGACCCGCAGTTTCTTCAGCATCGCCCTTCCCAGGCGGTTATGGGGCAACATCCCCTGCACGGCGAGATATACCACCCGCTCGGGACTCTTTCCCATCATCGTGGCGTAGCTGGTCATCTTCAAACCGCCGGGATAGCCGGAATGGCGATAGTAGAATTTCTGTTCCAGTTTTTTTCCGGTCAAAACAACCCTGGCCGCATTCAGCACAATAACATGGTCTCCGGTATCAATATGAGGGGTATAAACTGCTTTATGTTTTCCCTTCAGTAACCGGGCCACTTCCGTAGCCACCCGTCCCAGCGAACGGCCGGCGGCATCAATGATATACCAGCGACGCTTGATTTCGTGGGGTTTGGCCATATAGGTGGTCTGCATTACTTCTTCCCCCTTAACTACATTCAGCACAAAATCAATTTTAATACACCCTCTTGCCGCTGTCAAGCTAAAAGAGGGGCGGTGTGATCGGACTATGATATTGTCACCCTGTAAGACTCTTGCGGAGGCTTCGTTTTATGCTCCTGGTTGGTCTGGAGATCCTTCGCTTCACTCAGGATGACAAATAAAGGGCTCGGGATGACAAAAAAGGTACAGTCTTATTTCAATAGATTACTTTTTCCAGACAGAGCCCCTGCGGCGGGGCAGTAGGACCGGCCGCCTTCGGGCTCCGCCCCTCCAGAGCTGCGGCGACGGCAGCAGGCGCAAGTTTCCCCCGGCCCACTCGCAACAGGCTGCCCGCCAGCCGCCGGACCATCCGGTAAAGAAAGCCGTTTCCTTCAAAAGTTAACACAAGCAGCTTCTCTTCAGGGTATTCCACCAGATCCACCCGGTAAAGGGTGCGCACCGTGCTCTGCGTTGGGCTGCCGGCAGCCTGGAAGGCCTGGAAATCATGGGTTCCTTCGAGCAGGCGGGCCGTCTCCTTGACAGCCTGCTTGTTGAAAACCCCGGGAAAATGATGGGAATACAGCCGCCGCATCACCTGCGGATAGGATGCCCGGTCGAGGGTATAACTGTATATTTTCCGCGCGGCGCTGAACCGGGCATGAAAATCCGGCGCGGCCGGCGCCGCTTTTAAAACAACGATCCCGTAAGGCAGCAGGGCATTGAGCGCTGCCGGCAGGCGCACGGCGGGGATTTCAAATGGCGCATCGTAGTGAGCCACCTGACCGCGCGCATGGACCCCGGAATCGGTCCGGCCGGCCCCGGTGATGCGCAACGGCTGTTTGTATATTACCGCGAGCGCCTTCTCCAGTTCATCCTGGATCGTCGGCGCGTTTTTCTGAATCTGAAAACCGCCATAACCGGTACCATCATAACTGATGTCGAGACGAATCCGGAACACCTTCATCACTCACCATGCCTCGATAATGAATAGCTGATATAAAACATAGAAGGCCTCCCCTTCACCCGATCAGATCCCGGAGAAAACAACCGCGATTAAAGCGGCCAGAGCGAACAGAAGTGCGCCCCAATCAATCGCCGTCACCGGCTCCTCGCGCATGCGGGTCCGCGCGGCGCCGATGCGGTAGCCCCGCGCCTCCATCGCCAGGGCCAGTTCATCTGCCCGGCGAAAGGCGCCGATGAACAGGGGAACCATCAGCGGCGCAAATTTCCGCGCCCGGCTAAAGAAACCTCCTTCAAAATCTGCGCCGCGCGCCATCTGAGCTCGCAGCAGCCGCTGGCTTTCTTCGCTTAACGTGGGGATAAAGCGCATGGCGATGGTCATGATCATCGCCGTTTCCGCCGCCGGAAAACCGAGCCGGCCCAGCGGCCTGATAAAGTATTCAACTCCGTGAGCCAGGGACAGGGGTGTTGTAGTCAACGTGAGGAGCATGGTCATCAAAACCAGCCCCACCAGGCGCATGATCACAAGGAGTCCTGCAACAACCCCGGCCTGTTCCACCGTTACCGGGCCGAGACGCAGCAATACTACCCCGCCTTTGGTAAAAAAGAAATATATGATCACGGTAAAAAGTATAATGTAAACAACCGGCCGAAGACCGCCTGCTATGTAAAGTAGAGGAACACGCGCTGCGGCAATAACCAGCAGCAGAAAAAGGAGCAACAAGCCCAGCCCGGTAAAAGTTTTCAAGAGAAACAGGACTGCCAGAAAAAACAGCAATATCAGCAGCTTGAAGCGCGGGTTGATCCTGTGCAGAAATGAGTTTCCGGGAAGGTAACGGCCAAGAGTAATGCTGCGGTTCAAGCCTTCGCCCTCCCCATTCGCCAGTTGTTGATCTCCTCCCTGGCTTCTTCAATTGTAAATAGAGCCGTAGAGAAAGGCAGCCCGGCCGCAACCAGCTCATGCATCAGCAGGGTCACCGGAGGCAGCGCCAGGCCGCAGCGGCCAAGCTCTTCAAACCGGGAAAATATCTCTCCGGGGGGACCTTCCATTATGATCCGCCCCCGGTCCAGCACCAGAAAATGATCGGCCAGCGCGGCCACCTTCTCCAGGCGGTGCGTCACCACTATGACGGTAACCCCCGCCTCCCGGTTAAGCTCCTGCAACAGGACAAACAGCTTTTCTTGCCCCGCCTGGTCCAGACCGGCGGTAGGTTCATCAAGGATTATCGCCTGGGGCTGCATCGCCAGGACCGCCGCGATGGCGGCGAGACGCTGCTGGCCGGCGCTGAGATGAAAGGGGGACCTCTCTTTCAGTGCAGGATCGTTCAACCCTGCCTGCTGCAGGGCAAGCTCCACGCGCTCTTCAACGAGTGCAGGGGGCAGGCCGAAATT
Organism: uncultured Syntrophomonadaceae bacterium; assembly: GCA_964345455.1. Lineage (GTDB taxonomy): Bacteria > Bacillota > Dethiobacteria > DTU022 > DTU022 > JAAZIN01. The sequence continues at coordinate 10,729 of CAYFRE010000015.1, forward strand.
GCGCGGGGCAAAAGCAATTTCATCAAAAAGGGTTTCGGCAAAAAACTGCGTTTCGGGTTCCTGGAAGACCAGGCCCAGCCTGCGGCGCAGCTGGAGCAGTTCCCTGCGGCCGTACCCCAGGGGCTTCCCGTCTATCAGCACCCGTCCCCCGGTCGGGCGGAGCAGGCCGTTGAAATGCTGCAGCAGGGTCGATTTGCCTGAACCGGAAGGGCCGAGCAGGGCGGTAAAGCTGCCCCGGCCAATACCCAGGGTTACCCCGCGCAGAGCCTCCACTGCGAAAGGACTCCCGGGCAGATAAGTATATCTTAAATTTTCTGTGCAAATAAACATAACTGCTCTACCAACTCCCGGTTGTGCAGCATTCCTGCGGGCAGCGGGAAACCGTCTTCACGCAGCAGATAAGCCAGCTCGCCTGCCGCGGTGGTTCTTAGCCCGAGAGCGCGCAGCGGAGGCAGATCGGTGAGAACTTCCGAAGGCGGGCCCTCTCTCACCAGGCGGCCGCGATCCAGGACCATTACCCTTCGGGCGAGCGCCGCCTCTTCAGGAAAATGTGTCACGTGGATCACTGTGATCCCCCGCTCTCTGTTCAGCATCTGCACTGTATCGATTACTGCAGCCTGGCCGGCCGGATCAAGCATGGCCGTCGGTTCGTCCAAGAGCAGACAGCGGGGACGTGCGGCCAGGAGGCCGGCAAGGGCCACCTTCTGCTTTTCGCCGCCCGAAAGCAGGTGCGGCGGGAATGCGGCCAGGTGTGAGATCCCCAGCAGCTCCAGCGCCGCCCCAACCCTGCGGCGTATTTCCGGAGGGGAGACGGCGAGGTTCTCGAGAGCGAAAGCAACATCTTCTTCTACCGTGGCCCCGACAATCTGGTTGTCCGGGTTCTGGAAAATCATGCCGCAGAGACCGCGAATAGATGAAATGCCGTTCTCGTCAGCGGTAGAGCGGCCGTTCACGTAAACTTCACCGGAGGTGGGACGCAGCAGGGCGTTGAATTGTTTGAGCAGGGTAGTCTTGCCGGATCCGTTAGGGCCGATCAGGGCCACGTATTCGCCCTCACTAATTTGCAGATCGATATCCTCCAGGGCGGGGGGGGGATTGTTAGCCTGTCCCGGGTAAAAAAAAGAAATGTTTTTAGTTTCCAACAAGACATAGGGCATTTATAATGACACCGCAAGTTGATCGCTGCCGCCGGAGGATAGCGGCCGAATCGCCCCCATAGCTCCGACTTCCACCTCGATACGAAGTGGGACAAACAGGTACGTCCCCGGTGTCCCATTGCTAAAATGCAAAATTGAGAGGGCCGAAGTGAGTCAAATCCTGGCGTCGCGGCTCACTTCTCTCCTCTCAATTCACATACCCCGGATCAACGAGGGGTAAAGCTGCCCCGGGTGTTTTAGACAACCAGTTCGATGATCACCATCGGGGCGCTGTCACCGCGGCGCGGTCCTTTGGAGATAATACGGGTATAACCGCCATCCCTGACCTCACACCTGGGGCCTATTTTCTCAAACAACTCTTTCACTACGGTTTCATCGTATAAAAATGCCAGAGCCTGGCGCCGCGCTTGCAGGCCGCCTTTTTTGGCCAGCGTGATCATTTTCTCGGTGAGCGGTTGAATTGCTTTTGCCTTTGCCGCAGTTGTTTCTATCCGACCCGCCTGCAGCAACGCTGTGACCTGGCTGCGGAGCAGCGCTTTTCTGGGACCGCTTTTCCTGTTCAGCTTCTGATAGGCCATCTCGTTTCCTCCTTACCGCGCTTACTCCCCGCTTTTGCTCAAGCTGAAGCCCAGTTCGCCCAGCTTCCGTTCCACTTCTTCAAACGACTTTTTTCCGAGGTTGCGCACTTTCATCATCTCTTCTTCAGTTTTTCGCACCAGTTCGCCGACCGTATTGATTCCGGCACGCTTGAGGCAGTTGTACGAACGCACCGAGAGATCGAGATCTTCAATCATCATCTCGAGCCGCTGTTCGCGGTCCTCCTCTTCTTTATCCTCAACCGGATCAACTTCTTCGACCTCTTCGGTGAGGTTAATAAAAATGGAGATACGTTTGTTCAATATCCGTGCCGCCTGGCTGACCGCCTCATCGGGCTTGATACTGCCGTCGGTCCACACTTCAAGAGTAAGCTTGTCAAAATCGGTAACCTGTCCCACCCGGGTATCTTCAACCTGGTAATTAACCTTGCGAATTGGGGTAAAAATAGAATCGACGGGTATCATCCCGATGGGCTGGTTCACCGTCTTGTTCCTCTCCGCCGGAACATAGCCGCGCCCCTTCATCGCGGTCATCTCCATTCTCAGGTGCGCCTTCTCTTCGAGAGTGCAGATAGCCATTTGCGGGTTCAGGATCTCCACCTCCGCCGGCGCCTGGATATCTTTGGCCCTGACAACACCGGGCTTATCCGTATCAATTACCAGAGTCTGGGGCTCGGCATCGTTAATCCTCATGGAAAGGGCTTTTAAATTGAGGATGATCTCGATCGTGTCTTCCAGCACCCCGGGCAGGGTGGAAAACTCATGCAGCGCCCCGTCAAATTTCACGTTTGTCACCGCCGCACCGGGGAGAGATGAAAGAAGAACCCGGCGCAAAGCATTGCCCAAAGTGATCCCATAACCTCTTTCCAGAGGTTCAACGATAAATTTGCCATAAGTGAACTGAGCATCCTTTGCGACGTACTCAATTCTTGGCTTCTCGATCTCAATCAACATACTCCATTAACCCTCCTCGTTGATAGTATTGAGGGCATCGTGAACTGCTTAACGGGAATAAAGCTCTACGATCAGGTGTTCCTCCACGGGGACATCGATCTCTTCCCGTTGCGGTATCCGGATAACCTTACCCTGAAGATGTTCCAGATCCGCTTCCAGCCAATCAACGGTACTATGGCCCTCCCCGGCCTCCCGGATCTCTTTAAACACAGGCAAATTCCGGCTTTTTTCTCGCACGGCGATCACATCTCCGGGCCTGGTAAGGTAAGAGGGAATATCAACCTTCCGGTCGTTAACCTGGAAATGACCGTGATTGACCAGGTGACGCGCTTCGGCCCGGGAGCGCCCGAATCCCATCCGGTAAACAACGTTGTCGAGACGGCTTTCCAGCAGTTGCAACAGGATCTCCCCGGTTACTCCCCTGCGCCGGTCGGCTTCTTTAAAGTAGCGGCGAAACTGGCGCTCCAGGATCCCGTAGATCCTTTTTGCCTTCTGTTTCTCCCGCAGCTGCTGACCGTACTCGGAAAATTTCTGGCGGCCCTGCCCGTGCTCTCCCGGAGGATAACCTTTCCGGACCACACTGCATTTATCGGTGTAACAGCGATCACCTTTCAAGTAAAGCTTGTTTCTTTCGCGGCGGCATAAACGGCATACCGCATCCCTGTAACGTGCCATAGAATTGAACTGCACCTCCCCTTCACTAACCCTTTTGATACAAGGTTCGTGGTTTATGATTTATACCCGTCGCCGTTTCGGCGGCCGGCAGCCGTTATGCGGAATGGGGGTCACATCTTTGATCGTGTTTACTTCCAGGCCGGCGGCCTGCAGTGAGCGAATCGCCGCTTCCCGCCCGGCGCCCGGCCCTTTCACGCAAACTTCGACCTGCCTCATGCCGTGCTCCATCGCCGTTTTCGCGGCGTTCTCAGCAGCCAGCTGCGCCGCAAAGGGCGTCGATTTGCGTGACCCTTTGAAACCGACATTGCCGGAGCTGGACCAGGCAATGCTGTTTCCGCTTGTATCCGTAATCGTAATAATCGTATTGTTAAAGGTCGACTTGATGTGCGCAATCCCGTACTCGATATTTTTACGCTCGCGGCGTCTGGTGCGCGACACTCTTTTTTTAGCCAACTTTGCTTCCTCCTCCCTTCATCAGATCTCCTTTACCGCTTATTTCTTGCGACGCACGCCGACGGTTTTCCGGGGGCCTTTTCGCGTGCGGGCATTGTTCTTCGTAGCCTGACCCCTGACCGGGAGGCCGCGCCGGTGCCGGATTCCCCGGTAGCAGCCGATCTCAACCAGGCGCTTGATGTTCATCGCCACTTCCCGGCGGAGGTCACCTTCGACCTTGTAAGTTTTGTCGATAAATTCCCGCAACCGGTTAACTTCATCTTCGGTCAGGTCACGCACCCGGGTATCAGGACTAACACCGGTGCTTGAGAGGATCTTTAAAGCCCGGTTGCGGCCGATTCCATAGATATATCCCAGGGCAATAGCTACCCGTTTGTCCCGTGGTAAGTCTACACCCGCTATTCTCGCCAATTGACGGCACCTCCTTTAAGGCAAAAAAAGCTAAACAAAGCTAGATTTCCCTTCATGAATTGTATCTATACCTTTCCTAACCCTGCCGTTGTTTATGCTTGGGATTCTGGCAGATCACCACTACCTTGCCCTTACGCCGGATCACTTTGCATTTCTCACACATCGGCTTAACCGAGGGCCTTACCTTCATTTTTCCAGGCCTCCTTACTTATAGCGATAGGTAATCCGCCCCCGGGTCAGGTCATAGGGCGAAAGTTCCACCAGGACTCTGTCTCCGGGGAGAATCCGGATAAAATTCATGCGGATTTTGCCTGATACATGAGCCAGCACCTTAAGACCATTTTTCAACTCTACCCGGAACATGGCATTGGGAAGAGGTTCCACTACAGTCCCCTCTACCTCGACCACATCTTTCTTCCTGGTCATTGGCTGCTCAAACCTCCTCTTCCACCGGCGCCAGCTCTTCAAGATATTTAATTACCTGGCTATCCGTTAATTTTTGATTGCGGATCAGCTCTTCGATCTCTGCCCGGCGTGAATAGCTCTGCAGATGGATCACGTTTTTTTTCTTCGGCCGGGAGAGAGGACGGCTCCGTCCGTTGGAGAGAAGCACTTCCCGCGGGTTGACTACCTTTATAACCAGGTAATGATTCCCTTTATCCCGGCCTGCTCTGGAGCGAACCAGCTGCCCGGGCCTCAGATCTTCCATCACTTCGCCTCTCCTTTCTCCGGTCAAAGGATGGTTAGAATAACAGGACCGCTTTCACCGAGAGCGATACTGTGCTCGAAGTGGGCCGAAAGACTCCGGTCCTTGGTTACCACTGTCCAGCCGTCATCCAGCACCTCCACATCGGCTCCACCCGCATTGACCATAGGCTCGATCGCCAGGACCATACCCGGCCGGAGCCTGGGACCACGCCCCGGAGGTCCGAGATTGGGCACCTGCGGATCCTCGTGCATATCCGTGCCGATCCCGTGACCGCCATAGCTGTAAACCACGGAAAACCGGTTTGCTTCCACATATCTCTGCACCGCATGAGATATATCGGTAAGATGTGATCCTGAACGCATTGCCGATATCCCTTCGTCCAGAGACTGCCGGGTGACATCGATCAGCCGCCTGGCCAGGGAACTGATCCGGCCGACAGCAAAGGTGGCGGCAGTATCACTATAATAACCTTTCAGGCATACACCCAGATCAATGCTGATTATATCCCCCTCTTTGAGCCGGCGCAACCCCGGAATGCCATGGACCACTTCGTCGTTTACCGAGCTGCAGATGGAGCCTGTAAAGCCGTGGTAACCGAGGAAAGCAGGCTCTCCGCCGGCCTCCCGGATCAGTTTTTCAGCCCTCATGTCCAGTTCTGCCGTGGTAACTCCGGGAGAAATCGCTTTCTCGAGTTCCTGCATAACCATCGCCGCCACTTTCCCGGAGTCGCGCATCAGTTCAATCTCGCGTGCTGATTTTAACTTGATCATCTCGCCGTCACCTATTTCATGAACCCGCGGTAGCTGCGCATGAGCATGTGGCTTTCAATCTGCTTCATCGTCTCGAGGATAACGCCAACCACGATGATCAAGCCGGTCCCTGTAAATATGATATTCATTCCGGTGAGCCCTTGAAAAATGATCGGAAAAACGGCGATAAAGGCCAACGCGAAGGCCCCTACTGTAGTCAGCTTCGAAATCACCCTGCCGAGAAATTCCGCCGTAGGGCGGCCCGGTCGCAAGCCGGGAATAAAGCCGCCGTATTTACGGATATTGCCGGCAACCTGGAAGGGATCAAACTGCACTGCAGTATAAAAATAACTGAATAAAATTATCAGCACAACGTAAAGCACTGTATTCAGAGCCGTGCCCCACTCCAGGCTGGAGGCGACCTTTTCAGCCACCGGGTGATCGATAAACTTGACAATGGTCTGCGGAATCGTAATGATCACCGAAGCGAAAATCACCGGAATCACCCCGGCCATATTCACCTTCAGCGGAATATGGGTGGCCTGTCCGCCGTACATCTTCCGGCCGACGACCCGCTTGCTATACTGGACACTGATACGGCGCTGCCCCTGGTCCATGCCCACGATGGCTACAACCAGGGCCACAAGGATCACTACCGTCAGTAACACAAGGTAAAAGGGCACCTGGCCGAAACGGACCTGCTCGGCAATCTGGATCACGCCTCTCGGAAAACCGGCGATAATTCCGGCGAAGATCAACAGAGAGATCCCGTTGCCGATTCCTTTTTCCGTGATCAGCTCGCCCATCCACATCAAAAAAGCGGTGCCTGCAGTCAGGGAGAGCACGATAATAAAATATGAGAGAAAACTTTTCTCAGGAACCGCTTTTCCAATCATAAATGAATAGCCGATCCCCTGAACTATCGCAATAAGCACGGTGCCGTACCGCGTCAGCTGAGAGATCTTCTTTCGTCCGTCGGGATCCTGGCTCCAGTCTTTCAGCTTCGGAATGACAATCGTCAACAACTGCATGATGATCGAAGCGTTGATATAGGGCAAGATTCCCAGGGCAAATATAGTAAAATCCTCCAGGCTGCCGCCTCCAATAATATTCAAGAAACCAAAAATTGTATCATCCTGAAATGCCAGCTGGCTGGCATCGACCCCCGGGACCGGAATCGCCGAGCCAGCGCGAAAAACCACGAACATGGCCAGGGTAAACAGAATTCTTTCTCTTAACTCTTTGATCCGCCACGCCGTGCGTATGCTTTCGAACAAGTTAAATCACCTCAGCTTTTCCGCCCGCCGCTTCGATCTTGTCCCGCGCCTGGTTGCTGAAACGATGGGCCTGCACCACCAGTTTGCGCTTCAGTTCGCCGTCACCGAGAATTTTCAAGGGATCCCGCAGCGACTTGAGCAAACCGGCTTCCTTGAGCAACTGTGGGGTCACTGTCGTATCGTCGTCAAAACAGTTCAGCGCGGCAAGATTGACCACCGACCATTTCTGCTTGAAAATATTCGTAAATCCACGCTTGGGCAGCCGTTGAAAGAGCGGCATCTGCCCGCCTTCAAAACCGCGGCGTGTTTTTGCCCCTGAACGTGACTTCTGACCTTTCTGCCCCCGGCCGGCGGTCTTGCCCAAGCCCGAAGCAGGGCCTCTGCCTTTTCTTTTGGCCGCGCATCTTGCCCCCTGCGGCGGGGTCAATTCATGCAGGCGCATTCGTAGCACCTCCCTCTGCATTATCCTCAACATTAACCATAAAATTGACTACTTTGATCATTCCCCGCAGTCCCGGTGTGTCTTCCTGCACGACTGTCTGCCCGATCCTGGTTAATCCAAGAGCGCGCAAGGTGCGGCGCTGCTTCGGCTGGCAGGCCACCGGGCTGCGTAAAAGTTTAATCCGCAATTTTTTCGCCATGACTGCTCCCTTTCCTAACCCAGCAGTTAGGACTCGTCAATGCCCCGCAGGGCGCTGACCTCATCTGCCATTTTCAGTGATTTCAACCCTTCCACGGTTGCGTTGACCATGTTCATGGCGTTGGAAGAGCCGAGCGACTTGGTCAGAATATCTCTCACTCCGGCCAGCTCCAGCACCGCCCGGACCGGGCCGCCGGCGATCACGCCGGTCCCCTCGGAGGCAGGTTTCATCAACACTCTTCCTGCTCCAAAACGGCCTTCCACCGAATGAGGGATGGTCGTTCCCACCATGGGAACCCGGAACAATTTCTTTTTTGCATCTTCTATCCCTTTACGGATGGCCTCCGGTACCTCTCCGGCTTTGCCCAGGCCGGCACCGACAACTCCACTCTGGTCACCGACCACGACCAGGGCGCTGAAACTGAAACGACGCCCTCCTTTGACCACCTTGGCCACCCGGTTGATCTTCACCACTTTTTCCACCAATTCTTGAGCCGGTTCTACTTTTGACACCCCTGCCATCCCTCCTTTCTTTAAAAATTGATCCCCACTTCACGCGCAGCATCGGCCAGCGCCTTGACGCGGCCGTGATAACGATATCCCCCCCGGTCAAAAACAACCTCTTTGATTCCGCTTTCCAGAGCGCGCTGCGCCAGCAAGGCTCCTACTTTACGCGCAGCTTCGCAGTCGCTGCCGCGGGCCAGAAGTTCGCGCAGCCCGGGATCCAGGCTGGAAGCGGCAACCAGGGTCTGTCCGGTCCGGTCATCGATGATCTGTGCATAGATATGCTTGCTGCTGCGAAAGACATTCAGACGGGGGCGCACGGCATCTCCGCTGATCTTCACACGGATACGCCGGTGACGCCGTTTCCGATTTTCATTGCGTAGATTGATTTTTATCATTACTTACACCTCCCGGCGGCTGCTACTTGCCAGTTTTGCCTACTTTATGCCGGACCTGCTCACCGGCATACCGGATCCCCTTGCCCTTGTAGGGTTCGGGAGGATAGACCTTCCTGACGACAGCGGCGAAATTGCCGACCCTCTGCTTGTCAATCCCTTTCACGATAATCTTGTTGGGACTGGGCACCTCGATCTCCATATTCTCTTCAGGTTCGAAGACAACGGGATGAGAAAGGCCCACGTTCAAAACCAGGTTTTCCCCCTGCAGGTTTGCCCGGTAGCCGATACCGACCAGCTCCAGGGCCCGGCTGAATCCCTCGGTCACCCCGGTGATCATATTCTGAATCAGCGTCCTGGTCAAACCGTGCAGCGCCCTGTGTTCCGGGCTGTCGGAAGGCCGCTTCACTGTAATCCGGCCCCCTTCCTGCTCCACGAGCATGTTCGGGGGAATCTCCTTTGTGAGCTGTCCCCTGGGTCCTTTGACGGTAATACGATTATCGACAATATCGATCTGCACCTTTTCAGGCACGTCGATCGGTTTTTTACCGATGCGGGACATGGTAAACCTCCTCGCTGCGTTACCAGATATAACAGATTACTTCTCCGCCACAGCCTGCTTTACGGGCCTCCCGGTCGCTCATCACGCCTCGCGAAGCGGAGATAATGGCCACTCCGAGCCCGCCCAACACCCTGGGCAGTTCATCCTTGTTCGCATATACCCGCAAGCCCGGTTTGCTGATTCTCTTCAACCCCGTGATCGCGCGCCGCGAATCGGGACCGTATTTTAAATATATCCGGACAATGCCCTGTTTTTTGTTCTCTACAAACTCAAAGTCCTTAATAAACCCCTCTTCCTTCATGATCTTCGCCATGGAGCGCTTCAGGTTGGAAGCGGGGATGTCCACCGACTTATGCCGGACCATGTTCGCATTACGGATCCTGGTCAGCATGTCGGCAATCGGATCGGTCATCATCGCAAACTACCTCCTCTCTTCCTTTCACCATCTACCAACTGGCCTTTTTTACGCCCGGGATTTTCCCCTCGTTGGCAAGTTGACGAAAGCAAAGGCGGCACATGCCAAACTTGCGCAGGTACGCCCGCGGACGGCCGCAGATACGGCACCGGTTATAGCGGCGCACTTCAAACTTCGGCTTACGACCGGCCTTGGCAATTAAAGATTTTTTGGCCATCCTTACCCTCCTTCACATGTAAGCTCCACCCTCATGCAGCCCGGAAAGGCAGCCCCATCAAGGTTAAAAGCTCTTTTGCTTCTTCATCCGTTTTTGCGGTGGTCACAATTACAATGTCCATGCCGAGAATTTTCTCGACATTGCTGTATTCGATCTCCGGAAAGATCAGCTGTTCCCGCAGGCCGATGGTAAAATTACCCCGCCCATCGAAAGAGCGTGGCGAAATCCCCCTGAAATCCCTCACCCGCGGCAGCGTCACGTTGAAGAGCTTATCCACAAAATCGTACATGCGCACGCCTCGCAGGGTTACCTTGCAACCGATGGCCATACCTTCACGCAGTTTAAAGCTGGCCACCGATTTGCGGGCCCTCGTGATTACAGGGCGCTGCCCGGTGATCAGTGTGAGATCATTGACCGCAGCATCGAGGACCTTGGGGTTCTCTTTTCCTTCGCCAACCCCCATATTGATCACTACCTTGACCAACCGGGGAATCTCGTAAATATTTTTATACTTGAACCGCTCCTGGAGGGCGGGCCTGATCTCTGCAAAATATTTTTCCTTTAAGCGCGGCATCTTCTACTCCCCCCTATTTATCCACAGCTTCCCCGCATTTTTTGCAGGTACGAATCCGCCGGCCGTCGGCGGTTAACTTCTTTGCAATGCGGGTCGGTTTGCTGCAAGCCGGGCAGAGAAGCATCACCCTGGAGGCCGGCAGCGCCGCCTCCATCTCCCTGATCCCGCCCTGAGGTATTTTTTGGGTGGGTTTGGCATGTTTCTTGATCATGTTGACACCTTCCACCTTTACCCGCTCCTTGTCCGGCAAGACCTGGATTACCTTTCCCTTTTTCCCTTTATCTTTACCGGAAAGAACGACCACGCGGTCACCCCGGCGAATCCTCATTTTTTTCTGTGTCATCATCTGCCACCTCCTAAAACCTCTAAATCACTTCGGGAGCAAGTGAAATGATCTTCATGTATTCCTTTTCGCGCAGCTCCCGGGCGACAGGTCCGAAGATCCGTGTTCCCCGCGGGTTGTTCTGTTCGTTGATGATCACGGCGGCATTTTCATCAAAATGGATATGCGAACCGTCCTTGCGGTTAAGCCGGCTTCTGGTGCGGACAATCACCGCCCGCACGATCTCGCCTTTCTTTACTACCCCGCCGGGAGCGGCCTCCTTCACCGAAGCGATGATGACATCTCCAACGTGACCCGCCTTGCGCATGGAGCCGCCCATGATCCGAATGCAGAGAATCTTTTTCGCACCCGAGTTGTCGGCCACATTCAAGATGGTTTCGCTTTGAATCATCCTTGCCACTCCTTCCTCCCCTGCGACATGTGCGCAGATGAGAATCTACAGCTGCGATCGTTTGACAATCTCAACCAGGCGCCACCTTTTGTCCCTGCTCAATGGCCTTGTTTCCATAATCTTCACCAGGTCGCCCGTATGCGCTTCGTTATGCTCATCATGAAATTTATATTTCTTCGTCCGCCTGATGGTCTTCCCATAGAGGGGGTGGTGAGTCGTCCGCACCACGGCTGCGACTCTGGTTTTGTTCATCTTATCGCTGACTACTCTGCCGGTGAATACTTTTCCCTTGCTTTCCTTCAAATCATATGCCTCCCTTCACTCCATGGGTTTGACTTCAGGCCCGCTCCCTCTGAACAGTCTTTACCCGGGCAATGCCGCGACGCACTTCTTTGATCCGCATCACATTCTCCAGCTGCCCGGTAGCCGCCTGAAACCGGAGGTTGAAAAGCTCCTCTTTCAGCTCTTGTAATTTTTCATCCAACTCTCCGTCGTTCAACTCACGGAACTCTTTTACTTTCATTCTGCAACACCACCTGCATCGGCCCTTTTTACGAACCTGGTTTTAATGGGCAGCTTGTTTGCCGCAAGGCGGATAGCTTCTTTGGCTGTATCCTCCCGCACGCCGGCCAGTTCAAACATGATCCGGCCCGGTTTGACCACGGCAACCCAGAATTCGGGCGAACCTTTCCCTTTGCCCATCCGGGTCTCCGCAGGCTTTTTGGTTACCGGTTTATCGGGAAAAATACGGATCCAGACCTTCCCGCCCCGCTTGATATAACGGGTCATGGCAATACGAGCCGCCTCAATTTGCCGGCTGTCAATCCAGGCGGGTTCAAGTGCCTGAATTCCATATTCGCCAAACTGAATTTCCGTCCCGCCCTTGGCTTTTCCCTTCATCCGCCCGCGATGCTGGCGCCGGTATTTTACCCGTTTAGGCATCAACATGATCTATCTTCCCTCCCCGGTACGGTCGCGCCGGCTCCCTTTCTCCGGCAGCACTTCACCTTTGTAGATCCAAACTTTAATACCAATGCGACCGTATGTGGTATGTGCTTCGGTGAAGCCGTAATCTATATCTGCCCGCAGGGTCTGCAGCGGCACCGTCCCTTCACGATAGCTTTCACTGCGTGCCATCTCGGAACCGCCAAGACGCCCCCTGCAGGAAATCTTGACCCCTTTTGCTCCGGCCCGGATCGCCCGGAAGATAGCCTGCTTCATGGCCCTGCGGAAAGCAATCCTCCGCTTGAGCTGTCCGGCCACGCTCTCGGCAACCAGGTGGGCATCGAGATCGGAATTCTTGATCTCGATAATATTCAAATGCACCTTCTTGCCGGTTTTCTTTTCCAGGTCTTTGCGCAACTGCTCTACCTCGGAACCGCCGCGACCGATAACCATACCGGGCTTGGCGGTGTGGATATGAATCCGCAACTTGTTGGCGGCCCTCTCTGTCTCTACCCGGGAAATACCGGCATTCTCCAGTTTGGTGCGGATATAATCCCGTATTCCCAGGTCTTCATGGAGCAGCTCGGTATAATTTTTATCCGCAAACCACCGCGCATCCCAGTCGCGGATGATACCGATGCGGAAACCGATCGGGCTGACTTTCTGTCCCATCCCTAAACCCCCTTTCTCTCCCTGACTATTACTGTAATATGGCTGGTCGGCTTGCGGATCAGGTAGCGCCGCCCTCTGGCACGCGGCCGGACCCGCTTGAAGACCGGCCCTTCGTCAACAAAAATCTGATCCACGTAGAGCCGGCCACGGCGCAGATCAAGATTGTTTTCCGCATTGGCCGCAGCGGATTGGACCACCCTGGCCACGATCCGTGCCGCCCGGTTGGGAGTATAGCGCAGGATGCTGAGCGCTTCATCAACATCTTTACGGCGCACCAGGTCAACCACGGCCCGCGCTTTACGCGGCGCAATACGAATAAAACGAGCCTCTGCCCTTGCTTCCATGCTCAAACAACCTCCTCTATCCTACCTCAATGAGGTGGAGCGCTCGGTATGGTGGCCGTGTCCCCGGAAAGTGCGGGTCGGGGCAAACTCGCCCAGTTTGTGCCCGACCATATCTTCACTGATATAAACAGGGATATGCTTGCGCCCGTCATGCACGGCGATGGTATGACCGACCATTTCCGGAAAAATGGTCGAACGCCGGGACCAGGTCTTGATTACCCTTTTATCCCTTTTCTCGCTCATGCTCTTGATTCTATTCATGAGTCGCTCTTCAACATAGGGCCCTTTTTTAAGCGAACGAGCCATATCTTCAACCTCCCTTCAGATCACGGCAGTAACGTCTAACTCTTCCGCGGGCGGACAATATACTGATCGCTCGCCTTTCTCTTCTTGCGGGTCTTGTATCCAAGAGTCGGCTTCCCCCACGGGGTAACCGGGCTCTTCAACCCGATCGGCGCTTTTCCTTCGCCGCCGCCGTGCGGGTGATCCACCGGGTTCATTGCCGAACCCCGGACTGAGGGACGGCGGCCCAGCCAGCGGCTCCTTCCGGCCTTGCCAATCCGGATATTTTCATGTTCCAGGTTCCCCAGCTGCCCGATGGTGGCCCTGCAGCCAAGCAGTATCAGCCGCACCTCGCCCGAAGGAAGGCGCAAATGTCCGTATTTGCCTTCTTTGGCCGCCAGCTGCGCCGCAGATCCGGCAGAGCGGGCAATCTGTCCGCCGGCGCCAACCTGGAGCTCGATATTATGCACAAAGGTGCCCACCGGAATGGCCCGCAGCGGCATCGCGTTACCGGGCCGGATCTCCGCCCTCTCCCCGGACATGACCGTATGGCCCACCTGCAGGCCCAGCGGAGCCAGGATATAGCGTTTCTCTCCATCGGCATAATGCAACAGGGCGATATTTGCCGAACGATTGGGATCATATTCGATCCCCGCAACACGGGCCGGGATATGATCTTTGTTCCGTTTAAAATCGATGACCCGGTATTTCCGTTTATGCCCTCCACCGCGGCGGCGCGCCGTGATCCTGCCATAGACATTTCTTCCGGCATTCTTCTTCAAGGTTACGAGAAGCGATTTTTCAGGTTCTTTCCTGGTAATCTCCTCAAAAGTTCTTCCCGTATAAAAGCGCCGTCCCGGTGAGGTTGGTTTATATCTTCGTAGAGCCATCTTCCGCTTCCTCCCTCCTAGCGGCCTTCAAAGATCTCGATCGGTTTGCTGCCTGCAGCCAGGGTGACAATCGCCTTTTTCCAGCGTGGTTTATATCCATAAGGGTAACGTCCGAGACGCTTCTTCTTACCCTGGTAGTTGGCTGTATTGACCGCCTTGACCTTGACATCAAAAATCTCTTCGAGAGCGCGTTTTATTTGAATCTTGTTTGCTTCCCGCAACACTATAAACGTATATTTGTTGTCTTCAAGCAATCCGGTTGATTTCTCTGTGACAACCGGCCGGATGATGATATCACGGGGATCCTTCATGCTCCGAACACCTCCTGCACTTTCGCCAGGGCATCCTGCGAGAGGATCAGGAAATCATGGCTCACTATATCGAGCGCATTCAGCTGCGCTGCGATAAGCGTCTTCACTTTGGGCAGGTTCCGGGCAGACTTGATCACATTGACATCCGGTTGGGCGGTAACAATCAGCGCTCCTCCGGTAGCATGTAAATTGTCAAGAAGGCGCCCCACGGCCTTGGTCTGGGGCTGATCAATCTTTAAATCATCCACAACGATAAGCTTGCCTTCACGGACCTTGGCGCTCAGGGCCGAACAGAGCGCCGCCCGGCGAATTTTTTTCGGGACCCGGTAACCAAAACTGCGCGGATGGGGCCCGAAGGTAACGGCTCCCCCCACCCAGATCGGCGAGCGAATGCTGCCGTGGCGGGCCCGGCCCGTGCCTTTTTGAGGCCAGGGTTTAGCCCCGCCGCCGCGGACAAAGCCGCGTCTTTTCGTGGACGCTGTGCCCTGCCGGCGCCTGGCCCTTTGGGCGACAACTGTATGGTAGAGCGCCCCCTTCCTCAGCGGCGCGTCAAAGAGCCCGGCCTGGACCTCTACCTCGCTTACCTGCTCGCCATCCCGGTTATATAAAGTTAACTTGGGCATGATCAGGGCTTCTCCTTTCATGATCGCTTCACTCAAGCCTGTCTCCTGGACGTTTTCTTCACTTCAACCAGGCCACCCCGCGGGCCGGGGACCGAACCCCTGACCAGCAAAATATTTTTCTCTCCATCAGCCTGGACCACCCGCAAGTTCTGGACGGTCCGCCTCCGGCCGCCCATTCTCCCGGGCAGGAGACGGCCCCTGAACACCCGCGCCGGGTCGACCGCACCAAGAGAACCGGGGCCGCGGTGGTAATGTGAACCGTGAGTCCGCGGACCGCGGGCGAATCCCAGACGCTTGATCGAGCCGGCAAATCCCTTGCCCCTGGAGACAGCGCTGACATCAACGTGATCGCCGGGCGAAAATATATCGGCGCGCAGTTCCCGGCCTGGCGGATATTCAGATATGTCGCTTACCCTGAACTCCCGTAACCAGCGGCAGGGTTTCACGCTGGAACGCTTGAAATGGCCGCGCATGGGCCGGTTGACCCGCTGCTCTTTTTGCTCTTTAAATCCAATCTGGATACTGTTATAGCCGTCCGAGGCGACGCTCTTGACCTGGGTGACATGGCACGGTCCGGCTTCCAGAACCGTTACCGGAACGGCGTACCCCTGCTCGTCAAAGATCTGCGTCATCCCTATTTTACGCGCAAGTATGGCCTTGGTCATAATGCGACGACACCTCCTGCTTGAACAACCTACAATTTAATTTCAATGTCCACACCGGCAGGGAGATCCAGTCTCATCAAAGCGTCGATCGTTTTCGGCGTGGGATCGAAAATATCGATTAAACGCTTATGAGTACGCATTTCAAACTGCTCCCGGGAATCCTTGAACTTGTGCGGAGCCCGGATAACGGTATAGAGGCTCCTCTCCGTGGGCAGAGGCACCGGTCCGGATACTTCGGCCCCGGTCTGTTTTGCCGTCTCCACAATTTTTCCGGCGGACTGATCCAGCAGCTGGTGATCAAAACCCTTCAACCTGATGCGGATCTTTTGGTTAGCCATACAAATGCCTCCTTCTCAACGCTCCATGAAAGTGTCCCGGCACTACCCGGCCGCCTTACTCCGTTACTTCGGTGACCACGCCGGCGCCCACGGTGCGGCCCCCTTCGCGAATGGCAAAACGCAGACCGGGCTCAATGGCCACAGGAGTAATCAATTCAATGTCCATGTTGATATCATCACCGGGCATGACCATCTCTACACCGGACGGCAGGGTGATATTGCCGGTCACATCAGTGGTGCGCACATAAAACTGGGGCCGGTAGCCCTGGAAGAATGGCGTATGACGCCCACCCTCTTCTTTCTTCAAGACATAAACCTGGGCCTTGAATTTGGTCAGCGGCTTGATGCTCCCGGGCTTCGCCAGAACCTGGCCCCGCTCAACCGAATCACGGTCAATGCCGCGCAGAAGAACACCGATATTGTCGCCGGCTTCAGCCTCGTCCAAAATCTTGCGGAACATCTCCACACCGGTTGCCACGGTCTTCCGCGAACGATCCGTAAAACCAACAATCTCAACCTCGTCACCGGTCTTGATCATCCCGCGGTCCACACGCCCGGTCACCACCGTGCCGCGGCCGGTAATCGAAAAAACATCCTCTATCGGCATCAAGAAAGGCTTATCCTTGTCCCGCTCGGGAAGCGGAATATAGCTGTCCACCGCATCCATCAACTCCCAGATCGGAGCACAGGCCTCACAGTCACGCGATCCACAGCCACACTCCAGGGCCTTGAGCGCCGAACCGGTCACGATAGGGGTGTCATCTCCCGGAAATTCATACTCGGAGAGAAGATCCCTCACCTCCATCTCCACCAACTCCAGAAGCTCGGCATCGTCAACCATATCCGCCTTGTTCAAAAATACAACAATATAGGGCACCTCAACCTGGCGCGAAAGCAAAATATGCTCCCGCGTCTGCGGCATCGGACCATCAGCCGCGGAAACAACCAGTATGGCCCCGTCCATCTGCGCCGCACCGGTAATCATGTTCTTGACATAGTCGGCGTGACCGGGACAGTCCACGTGGGCATAATGGCGCTTGTCGGTCTCATATTCCACGTGCGCCGTGGCAATGGTGATCCCGCGTTCCTTCTCCTCCGGAGCCTTGTCAATCTGCTCAAAGGTGGTCTTCTGCGCAAATCCCGCACTCGATAGACAGGATGTAACCGCCGCCGTCAACGTGGTCTTGCCATGATCAACATGACCGATGGTCCCAATGTTCACGTGGGGCTTGGTCCGTTCATACTTTTTCTTCGCCA
>CAYFRE010000016.1:0-17114 GCA_964345455.1 uncultured Syntrophomonadaceae bacterium
ACTCACCGGCCGAACTGAAGCTTAAAGCATAGAACAGGGTACCCGGATAGGTATGCATCCGGGTACCCTGTTTGGTTCCAACAAGTAAAAACTGAGACTGGGGTTGGTTTATTTCTAACCTCCGACCTCCAACTTCTAAATGGAGCGGGTGATGGGAATCGAACCCACGTAGCTGGCTTGGAAGGCCAGTGCTCTACCATTGAGCTACACCCGCACGCGGACTGGATGTTGGAAGTTGGATGTAAGAGTTTGGAAAAGACCGGTTCTGAGTACCGGCTGTGTTTAAGAACATCACCTCTACAATCCCAATTCCAACCTCAATCCGGGGAGGGAAGATTTGGAGCCGCGCCTCCCCGGCACAACATTAATATAGCACATATCCCGCTTTTTTTCTATAGATCATCCCCGGTTTTTTCCCGGGCCTTTACAACCATCCTTCGCAGAATATGCAGAATCGTAATCCTACCCGCCATATGGTACCCGGTCTCCCGGACCCGGATTCTTGCAGTTAAGAAATGGCCATACGGCAGATAGCTCCTCCGGGTTGACGTCCCCGGCAGAATATTGCTATACTTGCCCCAGGACATGCAATTACCGATCAATCTTTCTGGCTTCTGCCCCTACTTGCCCTGGGGATTTTGATTGTCTTCAGAAAAACCGAGGTGTTGGGATGGAACCGAAAAAAATCTATCGATCCCGCAGCAACTCCATGATTTCCGGTGTCTGCGGCGGTTTTGCCGAATTTATGGGTTTGGACCCTACCGTGGTGCGCCTGCTCTATGTCCTTCTGTCGCTGTGTACGGCGGCTTTCCCGGGCCTGCTCATTTATATCATTGCCATGTTTATTATTCCCCTGGAAGACTAATGAAACCAGAGTGGTCACATCAATTTATGAAAAGGAAAGAGAAGATCAGGTAAAATTTACCCTGTTGAAAGAGAAACTTGCGGCAAGCGCTACCGCCTGGACCGGGTGATCAAAAGAGAGAGTGCGCTTATATTGCGGCCTCATACCGGAGATGTTTTTACCGGCTGGCAAGATGTTCTGCTGATCGGCGAAGCGGCGGGGTGGATCAGCCCGAGCTCTGGTTGAGTTACGCTTTTGCCAGCGCCCTGATGGCGGCAAAAGCGCTTACGAGAGGGCTCTCCTCTGCCGCCACGATCCACCGCAAACTGGCGGCGCCGCTCAAGCGAAACATCCTTCTCAAAAACATGAAAGCCCCGTTTATCTACTATCCGCCGCTGCGCCGGCTGGCCATGGGTTCGGGGCTCTTAAGCATGGAGGTCAACAATCACAAAAGGCCGTAACCTGCAAAGCCGGCCTGCAATTAAAAAAGCCTGGTCCAGTTGCAATACCATGCCCTCCAACTTCCAACATCTAACTTCCAACTTACAGGAGTGGTCGGGGCGGCCGGATTCGAACCGGCGACCCCTTGGTCCCAAACCAAGTGCGCTACCAAGCTGCGCTACGCCCCGCCACGGCACCGGGTAAGTCCGAAGAAACCTTACCCTGAATGATATTATACACCAAATGCAAAGAGCTTTAAAGCTCAGATCCTTCGCTGCGCTCAGGATGACAGGGCGCTAATTGGCAGCCACGTTTTCCCGGTTTCCAATTTGCAGCCTCAAACATATGCAGCCGGAGGAGATGACCTGGTATCAGGGTTGTTGGCCAAGCCGGTGTTCCAGGGCGAGACGCGCCCGGCGGAGGGCCTTGCCCCGGTGGCTGACCCTGTTTTTGACCTTTTCTTCCATTTCGGCGAAGGTGAACCCGGCCTCTTCATAGATAAAGAGAGGGTCGTAGCCGAATCCGGCCTCGCCGCGCGGGGAATCGGCAATGCGGCCGGGGCAGCTCTCTTCAATTACGCAGCTTTCGCCGTCCGGGAAAATTATAGCGATAGCGCACCGGAATGTGGCGTCGCGCTTTTCCGGCGGGATACCGTGCAGTTTTTGCAGGAGCAGGCGGTTGTTCGCCGCGTCACCGGCGCCGGATCCGGCAAAACGAGCCGTGTGTACCCCCGGTTGCCCGCCCAAAGCCTCCACCTCGAGGCCGGAATCATCGGCCATGACGATCGCACCCCCGCCGGCTGCAGCAGCTGCTGCCTCGGCCTTCTTCAGGGCGTTGCCGGCCAGTGTCGGCTGATCTTCCTCCACCGGCGGAGGCAGTTCCGGCAGATCACGCAGAGATACCACGTTAAAGGGAAGACCTTCCAGAAGGGTTTTAATTTCACGCACCTTGTTCAGGTTGCGGGTGGCCAAAACCAGCTGCCGCATCATTCTCCGCCACGGGAGGCGGCCTCTTTCCGGGCGCCGTCAATCAGTCTGACGGCGGCTTCGCCGAGCGTCTCGCGCTGCTTCTCGATGAGCGTCTCGATTCCTGCAGTCGTCAGATCCAGCAAGCGGCTCAGCTGCTCCCGGTCAAAGGAGCCGTTCTCGGCGGTACCCTGGATCTCCACCATTTTGCCGGATCCGTTCATGATCACGTTCAAATCAACCGAGGCAGCGGAATCTTCCCGGTAGGAAAGGTCCAGGAGCGAATTCCCATCCACCAGGCCGACGCTCACCGCAGCCAGGTAATCCTTCAGGGGCAGCGTCTTCACCAGCCCCCGCTCCTTCATGAGCAGAAATGCTTCCGCGAGGGCTACAAAAGAACCGGTCACCGCCGCCGTGCGTGTGCCCCCGTCGGCCTGGATCACGTCGCAGTCCAGCCAGATGGTCCGCTCTCCCATGGCAGCAAAATCAACCACACCGCGCAGGGAGCGTCCGATGAGGCGCTGGATCTCGAGGCTCCGGGCATTGATCCTGCCCCTCGATTCCCTCACGGAGCGAATCTCTGTCGAGCGGGGCAGCATCGCGTATTCGGCGGTAACCCATCCTTCCCCGCGCCCTTTGCGAAAAAGAGGCACATTCTCTTCCAGGGTAGCGGTACAGAGTACCATGGTATCGCCCATCGAGATAAGGGCGGAACCCTCGGGGTATTTCAGGTAGGAACGGGTAATCTGGACCGGCCGCAGTTCGCCGGCTTCTCTTCCGTCATAGCGCAATGGTCCATCCTCCACCTTTATAATAGCTTTATTATACCATTTTTTTAATTCCCTTATTGGAGGTTATTAGCAGGTTCGCAATCCGGTTACCGGATAAGAGAGGTGGATGATTGTTTGTCCGGCAAGTCGAGAGCTTCGAGATACCCGAGGGACTCGCTGGCACCCCGCACGACGCAGGTAAAAGGATCTTCCACCCGGCGGACCGGCAGGTTGATTTCGCGGCTCAGGTAGAGGTCAAGGTTGTGAAGAAGCGAGCCCCCGCCGGCGAGGACGATCCCATCCTGCATCACATCTGCCGCCAGCTGAGGAGGCATCCGTTCAAATATGGTGCGGACCGCACCGGTCAAAGCAGCCAGCTGCGGTCCGATCACTTCATGAAGCTCCGCGGCTTTTACATCAAGAGTATCCGGAGTGCGGCGGTAAAGGTTGATCCCGCGGAACGAATAGGTCAGATCTGCGGGAGGATCCACCGCATAAACCGCCTCCTTTTTGGCCTCTTCAGCCGTGGAGAGTCCGATCTCCATCCGGTAATTGCGGTAGATATATCGCTGGATGGTTTCGTCGATCGTCTCCCCCCCCTGAGGCAGCGAACTGCCGAGGACGATGCCGCCGAGAGAGATCACCGCAATTTCAGTTACTCCCCCGCCGCAATTGACGATAAAGCTGCCCCGGGGTTCGGCTACCGGCAACCTGCCACCGATGGCCGCAGCGACCGGTTCCTCGATGAGATAGGTTTCCTTGACCCCGGCGCGTTTACCCGCGGCAAAGACTGCGCGCCGCTCTACCTGGGTGGTCCCGTAGGGCACGGTGATCATCATCCGCAGCCGCAAAAAAGGAAAACGCCGCAAGACCCGGGAGATAAAATAATCGAGCATTTTGCGAGTCAGCTCAAAGTCGGCGATCACTCCGCCCTGAAGCGGTTTCACGGCATTGATCCCGGGAGGGGTACGCCCCAGCATGCGAAAGGCTTTCTTTCCCGCAGCAACCACGGTATTGTTTCTCAGAGCCACCACCGACGGCTCCTCCAGAACAATCCCTTTCTGAGGCATATAGATCAGCGTATTGGTTGTGCCCATGTCAATAGCCAGGTCACGCTTCCAAAAACGAAGACTAAAGCCCTGTCTCTGTATTTCTTTTTGCTCTGCCATGACACACCTCCCGCTTTTATATTTATCTACCATAACAGATGAAGATATACTTGTTCTGCAGAACTGTCGCCCGGCCATAGGCCTTAAAAAACGAGCAGGCAGCGTTATGTTAATTTATTGTTCTCTCATCCGTAAGAAATAAATACACTGGAATAAAAAGGGGAGTGCTTTGAACCAAGAATCAATATGATAGAGATAATGGACCTTTAGAAGAAATTATAGATTGCAGGCGGCTTCAAGGGGTCCGTCAGGTCGATCCCGTCCGGCAGCTTCACCTTTTCACCCTCCACCAAGATCTGCACCTCGCTGACCCCCTCCAATTGGGCCAGGGTCAGCAGGATCTGGTTGACCATGTTTTCCGCGCCGGTGCGGCCGCCTTCATAGGCCTGCAGCTGCCCGGTAAGATCTATGATCATCAACCCTTCTTTTAACTGCAGACTGCGCAGGGCCGTGTCCGGCGGAATATCGCTGAATAGACCGCTTCCCCGTTGCGGACCGGCCAGCAGCTCCGCAACGGCAGCGGCGGCGGCATCGTCTGAAGGCAAGAGCGCTCGCGTTACCGGCACATAAAGAATCCTTCCCTGCGGGGTCATAAAGCAGAAGTAGACTGTAACGGCAGTGTAATTGCGATAATCCTTCAGCGCATCGTCGACCTCGAGGTTGATCAGACATTCCGGACCCAGCGGCAACCGTCCCGGGGTGCCTCCCGGAAATTTCTCCGGGCTTGCGCCATCAACCATTATTTCCAACCGTTCAATCTCCGGAAACTGGCGCAAGGTGCATAGAAGACTGGCTAAAACAAGGCGCTCGCCGGAGGGATTGTAGCCCAGGAATGATCCGTTAAAGTCCACCCGGGCCAGCCCTGCTTCATCTATATGGATTCCGAGTATGGCCGTCTCTCCGGGGAGGAGGGGAACCAGGCCCATCGATTCAAGTTCCTTCTTCAGATGCGGTGTGTCAAACAGCTTCTCCAGGGTATTGCGGACAATTGTTTCAGTTTCGGGGTTCTCCCTTTGCAAAGGGACCAAAAAACGCCACTCCCGGTCGGGATAATAGAGCAGGCCTGTCCGGATTTCGCCGGGCTCCGGCAGCGGCGGCGGAGCATCCGGCAGCTGAAATTTTTCATTGTCGTTCATCTCCGGACCGCAACCGGTAAAAGAAAACATGCATAAAGTCATTAGTAAAAAGAGTGGCAATATCCCAATCCGGGGCCGGATAGAATCCCTTTTCATCCTTCTCCCTCTTTTTACCCGGGGTTGTACCATGTTAATAATATATATCGAACAGGGACCATAAATATGTCATCGAAAGAATAAACCGGAAAGGACGGCAGGTGCCTGGAAGAAAAAGGTTCTATAGGATGACCTGGTAGGCTTTGATGCGGCGGTTAAGCATTTTCGAGGCGATCTCTTCAAAGGAATGGGGGTTCCCGCTGACAAAAAAACGGTAGCCGGGGTCGGTGCATTGAAGCGGATTATGCAGCTGCTGCCTGGTCAGGATAGCTTTAACATCCCGGGCAATCTCCTCGGCGGAATTGACCAGTTTAACCTCCGGCCCGACTGTCCGCTGGATCAAACCTGACATCATTGGGTAATGCGTACATCCGAGGATTAGAGTATCGATGGCGGCCTCTTTAAACGGAGCCAGGTATTCCTTCGCTACCTTTTCTGCCTCGGGTGTCTCGACAAGGTCGTTTTCTACCAGCAAAACAAAAAGGGGACAGGGTCTGGCGATAATACGCAGGCCGGGCCGTGCATCCTGGAGGGCCTTCTCGTAAGCAGAGCTGCGGATTGTCCCCGCAGTGCCAATTACGCCAATCCGGCCGCTCCTGGTATAGGCCAGGGCGGCTCGCACCCCCGGTTCAATCACTCCCATGACCGGGATGTTACAATGCGCCCGGTAACAGGGAAGCCCCGCCGCCGTGGCCGTGTTGCAGGCCACAACCACCATTTTAATCTCCTGGTTTTGCAGAAAATCAATGATCTGGAGGGCAAAACTGCGCACTTCTTCATCGGAGCGCGGTCCGTATGGCATCCGGGCGGTGTCACCAAAATAGATAATTTTTTCATAAGGCAGCTGCCGGGTTAGCTCCTGGAATACGGTAAGTCCTCCAACACCTGAATCAAGAATCCCGATAGCCCTGTACGAAGAAACCGGCATTCTCAAGCCCCCACAATAGATTACTTTGCTTTGGCCTGTCTAAAATATCCACCCAAAATGTTACGGGTATCCATGATCGAGACAAAAGCCCCTTTATCCAGTTCTCTGATCTTTTTCAGGAAAGACGGCAGATCACGCCTTTTCATCATTACATAGAGAATCCGGTGGGGCCCCTCTTTGCCGGAGCAATCTACCGAGGTGACCCCAAAGCCCGTCTGCCGCAACGCTTCTTCGAGACCATTGTAAATCTGCATGGTAATTATCTGAACATTAACAAAACCTACCGCAATCTTCTCTTCGATCTTGCTGCCGACATAGCTGCCAACTGAAAACCCGAGAGCATAAATGAAAATGTTCACGGGGTGGTCCAGGTTTCCCATAACCGTGCCCAGCGCCACTATGTAGAGCAGCATTTCCACAAATCCGATCGCCGCGGCTATTTTACTCTGGCCCCGGGTGAGATAAATAATTCGCACAGTCCCCATGCTGACATCGATCACCTTGCAACAAAAGATTATCAAACAGCTGATGTAGATTGGAAAGTGCATTGCCAAAACCTCCTGCTGCTACCTAAAGCCGAAGTAATTCTAACAACTGCCTTTAAGGCTGTCAACAAAAAGCAGCGCCTGTTTAAGTTCATCGTCTTTTTATACACCGTCAAAAGGATTAATGATCAGACAGCGCGAATTTACAGGTTATGAGACAGGGGAAAACAAAACGACCCTTTTTGTTAATTCTGTTCACAGGTACGCTAATCCTCTTATTTGCAGCGGCGCTGTTCCGGATACCGGAAATATTATCGTGGATTCCTGTCAAAAACTTTCATGAGCCATCCCCGGTAGAAAATATCCCTCCTGCAACACGCGGCATTTCCGAGCTAATCCTTTTGGGGGCAAGAGAAGAGGTCAAGAGGAAGACTCACTACGACGCCGCTTACCAGGCTATCAGCTATCCCGGAGGCGACGTCGATCCGGCACTGGGAGCCTGTACCGACGTGATCATCCGGGCGTTGCGTGCAGCAGGCTTTGATCTGCAGGAGCTGATCCATGTAGACATGCGTGATAATTTTGATCTTTACCCGCAGCTCTGGGGCCTAAACGGCCCCGACCCGAATATTGACCACCGGCGAACTCAAAACCAGATGTTTTATTTCGAACGCTTTGGGGAAAAGTTGACTCTGGAAGTAGCGGAGGCGGATCTGGCCCAATGGAAGCACGGTGATTTTGTTTACTGGCGTTTTCCCAACGGTCAACAACATACCGGGGTAATCTCAGACCGGACCAACGAACGCGGCATCCCCCTGGTGATCCATAACAGCAGCATCGCCCGCGAAGAGGACTGCCTGCTGCGGTGGGAGATTATCGGACATTACCGTTTTCCAAAACAGCATTAGACAACCGGCGGTTACATCGGAGAAGCTCACTGATTTTCATCAAAACCCGCCTTCAGCCTGGCCGAACGCCCGGCGATCTCTTCCAGGGCACAGGGATTCTTCAACCGGATATAGGTTCCCTTCATGCCCAGTGATCTCGATTCAATGATCCCGGCACTTTCAAATTTCCGCAAAGCGTTCACGATAACCGAGCGGGTAATGCCAAGGTTGTCGGCAATTTTGCTGGCCACGACAATATTTTCATTCTCGGTAAGCTTCTTGAAAATCTCTTCAATTGCTTCCACTTCGGAGTAAGATAGGCTCTCAAACGCCACCCCGGCCATGTTTCTATACCATTTGTCTTCTTCAAGCTGCACCGCCTCGAGACGCATCAGGATCATTCCGGTAATCGCCGCCCCGATCTCCGCCAGGATCAGGTCATCGTGTTCATAGGACTTTTTATGCCGGTGCGCCAGGAGCGTGCCCACCCGTTCTGTCCCGCTGAATATAGGAATCATAATAATATAAATATCACCATGGGTACAGGCAGCTTTCTTTTTTCCGCTCAGGGGGCATACTGAAATCCGGTAGGTCTCGTTAACCCGCGATTTACCGCTCTTCAACAGAGATTTGATTCTATAATAATCCGGCAGGGCGGCCTCTGCCACCAGATGGTCTCTCAGCACCCGGCAGCCAAGCTGTTGGTTTGAAATGTCACTGATCAACTTGCCATTCTCATCAATTAAAAAAACGTTACCGTTAATTATGCCGGCGAGGGCGCCGGTGGCAAAATTAATATCCGGGCCCTGATCGGTTGAATGTAAGATTATCTGGTTTACTTTTCTAACCCTTTCCAGAAGAGATTTTTCTAACACTTCCTAATCACCCCCTTATTTAATTTATATTACACAATATTAAATATGTCAATAATATTCCAACACATGCGGATATAATTATTTCTTATCTGCTATTATTCAGGGAATAGGATCTGGTTCTTTTTCGGAAGGATATCTCATTATCTCCGGCAGCTTGCCAAGCGTCACGAAACTATAAACGGGTAATAAAGATCCCGGCCACTACCCCAAAGAGAAGCCCCACTGTTGCCGAATGGCCCCGGGACAGGTTGTGGGCATCGGGAATCAGCTCGTCACAGGTCACATAGAGCATGGCACCGCCGGCAAAACCTAGCGAAAGGCTGAGGATAAGCGGAGAAACTCTGCCGAGCAACGCTCCAAGAAAAGCGCCCAGGCCCATGGGCAAGCCGGCCAGCGCTGTAGCCAGGAAGGTTTTCGCCTTGCTGCTTCCGCCGGTATCCACGGCCACCGCCATGGCCACCCCTTCGGGCAGATTATGGATGCCCATGATCAAAGCCAGCCCCAGACCCAGCGATTCGCTGGAGACATAGCCTGCACCGATAGCCAGTCCTTCGGGGATATTGTGCAGAGCAATGCCGATACCGAGGAGAATCCCGATCTTGCGAAAACGGCCCTGCCGGCATTCTCCGGAATAGTGGTGGTAATGCGGCAGCACGTTGTCCAACAGCATAAGGACAGCAATACCGCCAATCAAGCCGGTCGTGCCGTAGAAAAAACCGCCCTGATCGATCGCTTCGGGAACAAGTTCCAGGAAGGCGACATCCAGCATCATGCCGGCGGCAAAACCGAGAATCATGCTGAGGAAACGAGGCGCCGGATTTTTTGTGAAAAAGGTAACCAGGCCTCCGCTGCCGGTCCCCACAGTTCCCGCCAGCAAACCGATAGCGGTGATCCGGATGATGTATGACAGATCCACTCTGATTCCCCAATCATTAGTTGTTCTTCCGCGATACTTGCTGCCGCTTCATCCTGAAAGATAATTCCGCGCAACGATAGATCTCTTTCAAGGGGATGCCGGTGCGGCGGGCAATCGCAGCGCAGTCTTCATATTCAACGGCATACTGCAGCGGCCCCTCGCCACCGGCTTCAGCCGGCACCAGCTTGACCCGCACGGGACCCCATTCTGTCTCCACAATCTCCGTCGTACGCTGCCGGGAAAATTTTTGCGCGCCCAGGACTCGCAATCCCATGGTGGAAGTCTCTTGAAATACTATTTCCACCAGCCGGTTAAGACACTGCGGCGGCGACAGTACGGTCAATTTCACCGCGGGGCGGTTCTTCTTCATCTGGACAGGTGTATAGTAAACGTCCCGGGCGCCTCCCGTAAAAAGCCGCTCCATCAGGTACCCGTATATTTCCGGGTTGAGGTCATCAATATTCGCTTCGATGATCTGAAGCGGTTCCTGGTTGAAAACGAATGGTCCGGCACCGCTCCCCGTAAAAATGCGCAGGTAATTTGCATACCCGGGATCCAGCTTCCCGGAGCCGTAACCGACAGCCTCAAGGTCAAATGACGGCGGAGGACCGAAAGCGGCAGCCAGAGTGGCAACAATGGCCGCCCCCGTGGGGGTAACCAGCTCGTGCCGGGTCTCCCGGCCGTAGACCGGGACGCGCCGCCTCCGGAGCAGCTCCAGTACCGCCGGCGCCGGCAAGGGCAGAAGGCCATGAGCAGAGCTGACCGTGCCCCCGCCCACGGGCAATGGGGAGCAGTACAGCTGCCCGATCCGCAGCAGGTGCAGGCCGGCGACGCTGCCGACGATATCAACAATCGCATCCACGGCGCCGACCTCGTGGAAATGAACTTCGTTGATCGATATACCGTGCACGGCGGCCTCGGCAGCAGCCAGGCTTTCGAAAACAGCGCCGCTTCTTTCCTTGACCGGCGCGGGGAGAGCGCTTTGCTGGATCAACTCTTTTATTTCAGGCAGATGACGCTGCCGGGAGGCGGTCTGATCGAGGACAACCCGCACATCGGTGCCGGTCAACCCGTAGCGGGTGACCTTTTTCGCTTCCAGGCGGTAACCGGAAAGTTTCAGGCCGGAGAGCAACTCCTGCAGCTGCGACAGTTCCAGGCCGCAATCGAGCAGCGCGCCCAGGATCATATCGCCGCTGATACCGCTGAAGCAGTCGAAATAAGCAAGGTTGTTTTCACAAATGGTGCCGCTCAATCTGCGCCGCCCCCTTTACCGCCGGAAAGGTTGATCAGCGCCGCCATGTAACCTGCCCCAAAGCCGTTATCAATATTAACCACGGCGACCCCGGGCGCACAGCTGTTCAGCATGGATAGGAGAGGGGCCAGGCCTCTGAAATTGGCTCCGTAGCCCACACTGGTAGGAACGGCAATGATCGGACAGGCGGCCAGGCCGCCAATAACGCTGGGCAGCGCACCCTCCATCCCGGCGGCAACAACCAGGGCGCGTGCCTGGAGCAGCAGATCGAGGTTGTCAAGGAGGCGGTGCAGTCCGGCCACCCCGACATCGTAGAGGCGGGTTACACGGCAGCCCATCAGCTCCGCGGTTAAGGCGGCTTCTTCAGCGACAGGCAGATCGGCAGTTCCGGCGGTGACCACACCGACACAGCCCGCTGGCGGCTTCATTTCTTCAGCCCGGATGATCACCGCCCGGGCTTCGCGGTGATATTCCGCCCGGGGAAATTCGCTGCGCAGAGCCTCGAATACCGGAGGTTCAGCGCGGGTGACCAGCACGGGCTCAGTCGTTTTGGACAGCCGGCGGGCAATCTCGACAATTTGTGACAGGGTTTTCCCGGGGCTGTAAATCACCTCGGGAAACCCTTTCTGCAGATAGCGGCGGTGATCGACCTTGGCATAACCAAGATCTTCATATGGCGGGGTGCGCAGCTTCTGCAGCGCCTGATCCACGCTGAGCCGGCCTTCCCGAACCTGCTCCAGCAGCACCCGGTAATTATCCTGCACGATGCACCGCTCCTTCTGTCATTTGACGATAATTTTATTCACTATTATACCATAACCCCCACAGAGCCCTTAAAGATGAGATTCTTCGCTGCGCTCAGTATTTCCACGTGTTACCCGCACCGCAATAAACGAAATCTTAACTGGATATTATGTCCTATAAAATCGCAGTTAAATGTGAACCTATTTCTGAAAATAAAAGGAATTGTTCCATTGGGACATGAATTAAATCAAGGCGAAAGGGGAGATGGGAATGATTATTTTGGAGTATGGCGGGAAGAGACCCCAAATCGGCAAGGATGTCTTTATCGCGCCCGGCGCAGCCATTATTGGCGACGTGGTCGTGGAAGAGGGAGCCAGCATCTGGTTCGGGGCAGTGATCCGCGGCGACTTCGGGCAGATCTATGTAGGCCGCGGAAGCAGCATCCAGGACAATACAGTGGTCCACGTAATGCCTGACTGCGAAACCGTGATCGGAGAAGATGTCACCGTCGCTCACGGCGCCGTGCTGCATGGCTGCCGGATCGGCCGGGGAGCGATTATCGGGATGAACGCCGTTCTGCAGGATTTCTGCGAGATCGGAGAGGAGGCCATGATCGCGGCCGGCAGCGTGGTTACCGACCGGATGATTATCCCGGCCCGTCATCTCGCCGCCGGTGTGCCGGCACGGATAAAAAAAGAGATCGCCGGAACCTCGCGGATGTGGGTATCAACCAGCGCCTCCTCCTACCGGGAGCTGGCCCAAAGTTACCTGCAGCAGGGAGCCGGAGGCCGTTATCCTGATTCCGGCTAGCGCATTTAAATCCCCCACCGCCCTTTTCTAAAAGGGGGGGGAACCTACAAAGGATCAGAAAGTCCTTTTAGAAGAACGGTCTTTAAAAGACTGATAAGAACACCATGTTTTAGAGGAGGATCAACGCATCGGCGGCCACTGCGCGCCCGTCGGGACAGATTACCAGCGGGTTGATCTCCATTTCTCGGGCGCTCTCTTTAAAAGCGACGGCAAGATGAGAAAAACGGGAAACCGCCTTAACCAGGGAGGCCGTATCCACCGGCGCCGCCCCCCGGAACCCTTTTAACAGGGGAGCGCTTTTCAGCTCGCCAAGCATCTCCTGCACCTGCTCCGGTTCCAGAGGCGCCAGGCGCATCGCCAGATCTCGAAACAGCTCTACATGGATACCGCCGAAGCCAAGCAGCATCAGCGGGCCGAAAACGGGGTCGTTCTTTGCCCCGGCAATCATCTCCAGGCGCACCGGAAGCATCTCTTCAACCAGGTAACCCGCCGGATCAATCCCGGGCGCCTTGTGAGTCAGGTTGTACCGGAGCTGCTCCCAGGCCTCGCGCAGCATCTTTGCATTGCGCAATCCCAATTGGATCGCCCCCGATTCGGTCTTGTGGGCAATCCCGGCCGAGACCGCTTTCAGCACTACCGGGTAACCGATCCGTCCCGCAGCCGCAGCGGCCTGCTCAAGCGAATTGACCACCTCGCCACGGGGCACGGTAATCCCAAGGTTGGCAAAGATCTGCTTCGCCTCCGGCTCGGTAAGGCTGCGTTCCCTGCCCGCGGGCATTTTTGACTGCAGGATCCCCGCCTGCAGACGGGCCTCCGGAGCAGGGGCGGCAGATCTTATTCTCCTCTTGATACGCTCTTTTTGAAAATAAGCATAACGCCATGATGCGGCGGCGGCATTGACTCCGTCTTTCAGCTCGCTGAAGAAGGGAACCCCGCTTTCACAAATGATCTCTTTGGCCTCGCGGCTGCAGCCGGGCCATATTACAAAAAAGGGCTTGTCCGTCTGCTGGAAGAGATCGGCCATCATCTTTCCGGATTCGGCGCCGGAAGCGCGCCAGAGCGCCGTGGTGAAGATAAAGAGATCTACCCCGGGATCGGCAAGGATGGTCTTGATGACCTCGCGGACTTCCGGCAGCCTTGTCAGTATCGCCGCGGTCGGGTCGAGCGGGTTGCGCACCGTGGCAATGGAGGGAATCAGCTGTTTCAGGCTCCGAACGGTCTCCGGAGAAAATTGAGCCAGCTCCAGTCCCGCTGCGGCGCATAGATCGGTGGCCAGGATCCCCATACCCCCGGAGAGCGACAGCACGGCGGCGCGGTTTCCCCGGGGTAGGCGGCCCGGGGCAAAAGCCTTGAACATCGAGAGCATTTCAGTCAGGGTTTCCACCTCTATAACCCCTTCCTGCCGGAAAAAGGCGCGGTAGGCTTCCCGGGATCCGGCCAGGGCTCCCGTATGGGAGCGGATCGCCGCCGCCGCCTCGCTTGAAGCGCCCGCTTTGAGAACAAGCACCGGTTTACCCGCCTCCGCCGCCGCCCGGCAGGAGCGGCGGAGCCTCTCTCCATCTTTGACCCCCTCGAGATAACCCCCGATAACCTT
Organism: uncultured Syntrophomonadaceae bacterium; assembly: GCA_964345455.1. Lineage (GTDB taxonomy): Bacteria > Bacillota > Dethiobacteria > DTU022 > DTU022 > JAAZIN01. The sequence continues at coordinate 13,913 of CAYFRE010000016.1, forward strand.
GACGTGAGGCTCATGAACCAGGAAATTAAGCACTGCTGCAAAATCGAGGTTAACTTCGTTGCCGGTGCTGATCATATAGGAAAAGCCAAATTTCTCCAGATCGGCCAGATAAATGGCCAGGATGCCCAGCCCGCCGCTCTGGGCGACAAAGGCCACGGGTCCGGAGCGGAGAGTGCCGCTTTCGACCGTCAGAGAAAAGGAGGCCGCGGCCGGCTGCAACGCATTGATGAAGCCGATGCAGTTGGGTCCGAGGATGGTCAGGTTGTGTCTGGCCGCCAGTTCGGCCAGCTCTTCCTGCAGGGCTCCCCCCGCTCCGTCCGTCTCGGCAAAACCGCCGCTGATCACCACCAGGTTCTTCATCTGCAGGGCGGCGCACTGCCGGATCACGTCCGGGACCCGGGCCGCCTCCACCGCGATAATCACCAGGTCAGGTACTGTTTCGATATCCGCCAGGCTGCCGTAGGCGGGAAAGCCCTGGATCTCCCGCCGTCCCGGGTTGACCGGGTAGATCCTGCCGGGATAATTGTAGCTTTTCAGCAGCTGGACCACCTTGCCGCCCGGCTTGGCCGGATCGGCGGAAGCGCCGACCACGGCGATTCCCAGCGGCCGGAAGAAACTCTGCAGGCTGCCGGCTGCTTTCTGTACATTACTTTGCAATGTCCCTACTCCTCGCTTTTTGTTAGAAAATTTCGCCGGAAGGGCGCCGTAATCCTTTTCCGAACAAAGGCGCAACCGGCTACCGCTGCCCGGACGGAGGCCACATGGGGCTGTCCAGGAATGCACTGCGGAATTTTTGCCGCAGATCGGGATAACGGGATGAGAGCTCCTCCACCAGTGCGGCCATCTCCTGCCGTTTTGTTTTACCGCTTACCGGACAAGGATTTTCGATCACGGGGATATTTTCACGCCGGGCCAGGGCAGAGAGGGTCTGCCCGGGTATCTGAATCAGAGGCCGGATCAGGTGAAGCCCGGTGCGGTCAAGAAATGTTTGCGGCTTGAAGGTATTAAAATTCCCGGTATAGATCAGGTTGAGCAGAAAGGTTTCAATGGCGTCGTCAAGGTGGTGGCCCAGGGCAACTTTGTTGGCGCCCAGCTCCAGGGCGGTCTGGTGGAGCGCGCCGCGGCGCAAGTTGGCACAAAGAGAGCAGGGGTTCTTCTCCTGCCGCCGTTCAAAAACAACTTTGGCAATAACAGTTTTTTCGATAAACAGGGGAACCTGTAAAGCTTTGACATAGCTAACCAGAGGCGCCAGGTCTACAGGCCAGCCCAGGTCCACGTATATGGCCTGCAGCGTAAAATCAAAAGGGGCGTGCCGCCGGAATAGCTTCAGAATGTAGAGGAGGGCGCCGCTGTCTTTGCCTCCCGAAAGGGCCACGGCGACACTGTCTCCCGCTTCGATCATCCGGTAGCGATAGATGGTTTGCTTGACCCCGGTTAAAAACCACTTGCCGTCGCTTCTTGCCACGAAATGGCCTCCGCTCAGTCCTAATCCCCGGTTTGCTACCCTGATTATAGCAAGTTCATTTTCAATTTGCTAATCCAGGGAAAGAATTATTAATTATATTTGATGAAAAGGAATTCCGCTGTGACAATTGAAGTGAATTTAATAAACGAAACTGCAAAAAAAACATATTGATAAAATTTATTTGTTATAATCAGTTAGAATGGGGGGTGACATTTTGGCGAAACCCAAGAATAGAAGAGTCTGGATGATTTTCCTGATTATCATTTTAGTGCCGCTCTTATTTGCGGCAGGTTATGCGCTTTCCGCAGGCGGCACCGGTACAAAGTTGCGGCAGTGGTTCGGCATGGAGGAAACAACGACTCCGCCCAACGGTAGCGAGGATCCAGAAATACCCGGAGAACCCGGTGATGATCCCGGCAAAGAACCCGTTGACGAACCTTCCGATCCGGGAACGAACGATGAAGAACCGCCGGATCAAAAGCCGGATGAAGAAGAACCGGGCAAAGATCCGGTGATCGACGCCGGGCAGGTTCTGATCATTCCCGGCTCCGGCGGAGGGGGCAGCTCTATCTCCCAGGTGATCTATAACGGGACCGTTTCTTCTGGCAAAAAGCAGATCGCCCTCACCTTTGATTCGGGATGGATCTATGATCAAACGATCCCTATTTTAGACGTGCTCGACCAGCACGGGGTCAAGGCGACCTTCTTCCCCCGGGCAGGATGGTTGATCGGGAGTGATGGGGGAATCAAGGGGCGCGAGCTTGGGAAGGAGATCGTTCGGCGGGGGCATACCGTAGGCAACCATTCCCTGGAGCATAAACATATGACCAAGATGAGCGCTGCCGAATTCCGCGAAGATATACGCGAGTCAACACGGATCATCGAGGAGGTCTGCGGCGTCCGGCCCTATCTATTCCGCCCGCCCTACGGCGAAAACTATAGTGACCAATTGTTGACCATCCTGGCAGAGGAAGGTTACCCCTATACAATCATGTGGAGCATCGATACCCTGGACTGGGACGCCGGAAACACGAGAAAGGTGGATGGAAAAGAGACCTTAATTGATGTCAACTTTATCGTCAACCGGGTTCTGAAAAACGAGGAAAAGAAAAAGAACAACGGGATTGTCCTGATGCACGTGGGCGGCCCCGCCACGGCGCAGGCGCTGCCCGAGATCATCGATGGATTGAAGGAACAGGGCTACAGCTTCACCACGGTGGATAAGATGCTCCCGCCGCCTGGTTCAGGCGGGCAGACCACTTATACGGTAAAGAGCGGGGACACCCTTTACAGCATTGCCCGCCGCTACGGCGTCACCGTGCAGCAGCTTATCGACGCCAACAACCTCTAGTTAGTTAACTCGGTGCCTGGCACCGAATTAACTAATTATGCGGCGGAGGGAATGAGCAAGCGGCAGCGCTGCGGCGCCGCCGAAGTCGGCGCCCTGCGAGGCGAACTTCTTCAGCATGTGCAGGGCGTCGAGCGCGTGCCGGAGCACGGCGCGCCAGCCGCCTTCGTCGCGCACGCGGTGTCGAAACGCCAGCGCGGCGAAGGCCAGCAACTGCGGCACGCGCTCGTTGCCCTGCATCATGTTCACCGTGATCGCATCCGTGAGCTCACCGAACTTCGCCGGGCTGAACACCTTGTCGATCATCGCACCAGCAACAATCGGATCAACGCGGGTATTGACACCGAACTCCCGGTTGAACTCCCGGGCAGCTTCTCCGACATCCACTC